>JAKACE010000092.1 GCA_021821705.1 Actinomycetes bacterium
CGCGCTGGCCCACGGGCAACGACGCCGCCCGTCTTCGTTGTCGCTGGCGGTACTGGTCACAGCACCCACAGAATTGACTGCCGCGCCGGGCCGCCGCAAGCTGGAGGGGTGACGGTACCGGAGGGCGCGTGCAGCTCGTAGGCCTCGGCGACATCGAGAGCGCAGCCCGGCGCCTCGACGGCGTGCTGCGCCCGACGACAGCTCTGGCGTCCGGTGCCCTTTCGAAGATCTGCGGGCGCCCGGTGTACGTCAAACCCGAGCACTTCCAACGGACGGGCTCGTTCAAGATCCGGGGCGCCTACAACAAGGTCTCGGTCGTGGCAGCCGAAGGTGGGACCGGCGAGGTGGTGGCGGCATCGGCCGGCAACCATGCCCAGGGGGTGGCCCTGGCGGCATCGTTGTGCGGCCTGCGCTCGACTGTCTTCATGCCGGCAGGCGCCTCGCTGCCCAAGGTGGAGGCGACCCGAGGTTACGGGGCACGGGTCCTGTTCGAGGAAGGCAACGTCGACGACGCCATCAGAGCCGCCCGGGAGTACGCCCTCGCCCACGGGGCCTGCTACGTGCCGCCCTTCGACGACAGCCTGGTTATCGCCGGCCAGGGCACGATAGGGCTCGAACTGGCCGCCGAGGTGCCCGAAGCCGAGGCCGTCGTGGTCCCGGTCGGAGGTGGGGGTCTCCTGGCCGGTGTGGCAGCAGGCCTGGGGGGCGCCGGCAGCAAGGCCCGCATCATCGGGGTGGAGGCCGCCGGTGCCGCCCCGATGGTGGCCGCTCTCGGGGCGAAGCGGGCGGTCGAGCTGGCCTCAGTGGACACCATGGCCGACGGCATAGCGGTGCGCAGCGTCTCGGACCTGACGCTGGCCCATGCCCGCGAACTGGTGGACGAGGTCGTCACGGTCGACGAGGAGGAGATCAGCCGGGCCGTCCTCCTGCTGCTCGAACGCTGCAAGTGGGTGGTCGAGCCGGCCGGTGCCGCCTCCCTCGCCGCCGTGCTCGCCGGCCGGGCGCCGGGTGACGGCCCGGTCGTGGTGGTCGCCTCGGGAGGCAACGTCGACCCGTTGCTGCTCACCAGACTGGTGGAGCACGGCCTCACGGCCGCAGGGCGCTACCTGACGGTTCGGGTGGTCCTGGCTGACAGGCCCGGTGCCCTTGCCTCCCTCACTGCGGCCATCCGGGACCTCGGCATCAACCTCCTCACGGTGGAGCACCGCCGGTCCGGCGCACCCGTTGGCGTCAACGAGGCCGAGGTCATGGTCACCCTGGAAACTCGCGACCCTGCCCAAAGGGACCAGGCCGTGCCTTCGCTGCGGGCGCAGGGCTTTCGCGCCGAAGCCTACCGGGGCTGACTCGCTGCGCATACCGCTCGGCGCCCAGATCCTGGGTAGCGCAGATGACGGTGCCAGGCTGCTCGGGGTTGTAGCGGAAACGACCGGGGAGAAGGCCCGCGCCGGTCGCGGTCATGAAGCCCTTCCAGGTCCGCTCGCCTGAGGGAGAGGTCGCCGGGTACCTCCGGGCACCGGAGATAGCTCCGGTGCCCGTGCCCTGAAGGCCACTGCTGCCTTGTCTTCTAAGGCACGTAGCATTCAATCCGGCGAAGGTAACTGCCAACGGGTTAGACGGCGCGAACGTTTACTGCCTGCAGGCCCTTGGGGCCCTGGCTGGTCTCGTAGTCGACCTTTTGGCCTTCGTCAAGATTGCGGTAACCCTCGCCGACGATGGCAGTGAAATGCACGAACACGTCGGGGCCACCTGCATCCTGGGTGATGAAGCCGAAGCCCTTCTCACCGTTAAACCATTTTACGGTGCCAGTTGCCATGACGATCCCCCTCCTTTCTTGGCCTTAATTCGACCCGGGGATCACGGGTCTCGGCCTGGCTCTCACGAGCCGGAGGGACATCATCCGAAACACCTTGTCCAGCTGCCCTCAAGCCCTCAATGTAACACGCCGGGACGGCCTGTGCTAGCCCCCGCCGGCGCCGGCGCCACCAGCAGGCTCCGCGGGCAACATAGTGCACTTTGCCTGCCAAGTTGCAGCCAGGGCGCCCAAGGCCCTTGCCACCCTGGCCGGGGGACAGCGCTCCGTCCGCTCCCGCTCGGCTCAGAGCTCTAGGCTCCGGCCCAGGAGGCGAAGGCGGCCCAGAAGGGGTCGGGCCCACCGGGGCCAACGACATCCGCGCCACCCACGGCTGTCACGCGCTGACCGTCGTCGAGCTCGACCAGCTCGCCCACGACAGCTGCCGGTATGCCCGACTCAGCGAAGGCGTCCACCAGCTCCTGGCTGCGCTCGGGCACCACGGTCGCCACCAACGTGCCCTCCGAGATGGCCCGGAACGGGTCGATGCCGACGTGGTCGCACACGTCCCTCACCGCCGCTGGCACCGGCAGCGCCGACAGGTCCGCCCGCAACCCCGTGCCCGAGGCGTTGGCCACCTCGAACAGGGCGCCGACCACACCCCCCTCGGTGGCGTCGTGCATCGAGGTGACCCCGTTGCGACGCAAGCCGAAGGCGCTGGCGAGCCGGCAATCCGGGACCACCGTCATTTTGTCGAACAACCCCGAGGCTGCCTCGACAGTTGCCGTACCGAGGGCTCGAGCCAAACGATCGGGAAAGGCCACAGCAAACAATGCGGTGGCTTCTATCGCCGGGCCTTTGGTGACAACGATGACATCGCCGGGCCGGCCCATTCGGGGAGTCACATAGGCATCCTGGGCACCCAGGGCCATGCAGGTCGCACCCCCTACCATCGGCCAGGTGCAGCCGTCGTAGCGTGCCGTGTGGCCGCCCACCACTGCGATGCCCAAGTCCTCGCATGCCCCCGAGAAGGCTTCCCAGAGCTTGGCCAGGTCCTCGTCCCCGGCATCGGGGGGCAGGTTGAGGTCCACGGTCATCCAGCGCGGCGCCAAACCGCTGGTGGCTGCGTCGGAGGCCAGGATGTGGACGGCGAACCACGCCGCCCGCTCCCACCCGAAGTCCGGGACGACGAACACCGGGTCGCACGTGACGGCCATCACCTGGCCGGGCGCCACGGACACGATCCCGACGTCGACCCCCGGGTACGGCCCCACCAGTACAGCGTCGTCGGCAGCCCCAAGCCGACGCATGACCACCTGCTCGAACACTCCCGATGAGATCTTGCCCGTCGCCGGCAGGCCGGCCTTGCCCATCGAAGCAGCTTGCACTTTTACCTCCGATTTGTGCGTCCCAGGCTGTTGCCCGTCCCAGGTTTGACGGCCGGGCCCATTGCACGGCAGGGGCATTGGTCCTGGTTCGCCGGGGCAAGGGTGCCGGCGAGGCCCTCGTCCCGGGCCCACCGCTGCCCGCCCCCAACCGGTGCCGGGAGCCGTGCTGCTCAGGCGAGCACCTGTGCGGCCTGCTGCGCCCAGTCCCCGCTCAGGCCGACACCTGCCGTACCCTCGACTGCGCCCGCCGTGGTGGGGCGGTGGGCGAGCAGCCGAAGTAGGCCGTTGTCAGTCAGCACCCTGTCGAGCGGGCAACCGGCGGCCTCCGCCGCCCTCGCCGCCAGGGCCACCAGAGCCCTGGCTCTCTCCCCCGAGGGCCCGGGGGCGGTGACGGCGCAGCGGGCACAGGCTCCCACCCTCCGGGCGGCAAGACCCCTCAGAGCCGAGGCGCAGTACGGGCAGGAGCCGGCCGGCCGGTCGCCGTTGCGGTGGGCTGGTCCCGGCGCATTGCCGCCACGGTCCTGGGGGCGCCGGTGCCCGGCTCCTGTCCAGCGGGACGGACGAGGCCCGCTCCCCGCCCCGCCAGCCTCCTGCGCCTCGCCCAGCCCGAGCAGGTCAAGGAACGGGCTCGGCTTGTTGGCCCAGCCCCGCTGGTTTGAGGAAGCCCAGGTGAGGTACAGCTCGCGCCGCGCCCTCGTCACGCCCACGTGCAACAGCCTCTCCTCCTCGGCCAGCTCGGCAGGATTGGTAGCGAAAGCCGAGGGCAGGGCTCCGTCTGTGAGGCCGACCACGAACACGACGTCCCACTCCAGTCCCTTCGAACGGTGCAGGGTCGACAGGGTCACGCCGGGCCTCTGGGGCCCACGGGTGCTGCGTGCCAAGGCGTTGACCTCGCCGAGCAGGGACGATGCGTCGGCCTGGGCGGCGCCAGGCAGGGACCGTACCAGCTCGGACAGAGCCTGCCAGGACTCCCACCTGGCCCGGGCCGCTCCCATGCTCTCGGGCGGCCTGTCAGGGTCGAAGCCCGCTCTGGCCAGCAACTGGTCCACCAGAGCCAGTCCGGGCTCCGTCGGGGCCGAGCGGGCCTTGCGCCCGAAGGGCACCAGCACCTCCCGGACCTCCTCCCGGTCGAAGAACGTCGTGTCCTCTGCGACGACCGTGGGCACTCCAGCCCTGGCGAAGGCCGCCTCCAGACGGGCCTGGGTGGCGTTGAAACGGTACAGGACCGCCACCTCGGTCGGGGCCGTGCCTGAGGCAATGGAGCGGCCTGCCGCTCGGGCGACCCAGGCGGCCTCCCCCTCCTCGCTGGACAGGGGCACGACCCGGGGAGGACGTCCGCCCCGGCGGGTCGCGACCAGCGGGCGTACGAGGCGCTGACGAGCCACCCTGTTGGCTACGTCGAGGATGGGGGGCACGGAGCGGTAGTTGCGGGTCAGGTCGAAGACGTGCGCCCCCGGGTAACGACGGCTGAAGCCCGTCAGGTAGGTGGGATCGGCCCCCTTCCAAGCGTATATGGCCTGCCGGGGATCGCCCACCACGCAGACGTCCCTGCGCCCACCGAGCACGGCGTCGAGGAAGCGCTGCTGGGCCGGGTCGGTGTCTTGGTACTCGTCGACCGTGATGTGCGCCCACCCGGAGCGCACCGTCGTGGCGACCTCGATGTCGTCGAGCAGTTGGGCGGCGATGTCCAGCAGGTCGGCGAAGTCCACCTGCGCCGCACGCTGCTTGCGGGCCTCGTAGGCAACCCAAGCGGTCGTGACGTCCCGGGCGTCCCACGAAGCGTGGCGTCCTGCCAACTGCGCCGCCGCGCTGTAGCCCTCCAGGTCGACCAACCTGCTGCGGGCCCAGCTCACCTCGTCTGAGAGGTCACGCACCTCGGCCGACGACGGCTCGCGCCCTAGCACGGACCTCGCCGCCTCCCTCCAGTACCGCCATGCCGCCCCGTCGGCCAGCACGACCGGCACCGTCCCCGGCCGGCCGGTGCTCGACCAGTGGGCGCGGGCCACGCGAAGGGCGGCGGCATGGAAGGTGAGGGCGCTCACACCACCGGCACCAAGGCTGTTCAACCTCTCGCCGAGCTCTGCTGCCGCCTTGCGTGAGTGGGTCACGGCCAGGGCCTCACCCGCCGAGACCGCCCCGCTGGCCACAGCGTACGCAAGCCGGTGGGTGACCGTACGGGTCTTGCCCGTCCCGGCCCCGGCGATGATGCACACCGGACCGCTCACAGCCAGGGCCGCCGCCCTCTGCTCGTCGTCCAGGTCGGCAAGCAGACGGTGCACCGGACCATCATGGCGGGCCCCACCGACGCGTCGGCCTGGAGGGTACCTCGGCTCCGCTCAGCCATCGAGCCCGGACCGGGCAGCGGGCCGCTCCCTACTGCTCGAGCGCTCCCGGTCGAGCCGTGGCTCAGCGCCGGCGCCTGGCCCTGGGGTGCTGGGGCAGGTCGTTGCGCAGCGTGGCGAAGACGATCGCGGCTCCGAGCACGCCGGCCAGGCCGAGGAGCACGATCGTGAAGGCTGACACCCCGAACCAGCGGGGGCCCGTGCCGGGCACCGAGAAGATGGCCGCCGCCAGTACGAACGCCGCCACCGCCAGGCCGCCTGCGCTGCGATTGGCCAGCTTTTGGACGCTACGCATGATCTGGGCTTCGTCGATGCCCTCGATGTTGAGGCGGAACTTGCCCTCCGCCAGCGAGTCGAGGACCTTGTTGACCCTCCGGGGCATTTCCTCGGCCAGCTCTTTGGCTTCCAGGGCGGCCGCGACCATATTGGAGGGCGAGGCCACGTGGAGCACACGCTGGCGCATCAGGTAGGCGGAGTGCTCGCGGACCGCCTTCACGGGCTCGTAGGACGGTGCCAACCTGCGAGCGACGTCGTCCAGGTTGAGCAGCGTCTTGCCGAGCAGGGTCAGCTCGGGTGCCGGCCTCAGGCCGTGGTCGACAGCCAGGCGTGCAAGCAACGCCAGTTGGCGACCCACCTCGAGCTCCGATAGCGGGCCACCGTCTGCCAACGCGACCCGGGCCACCACGTCGCGAACCAGGCCCTCACGGTCGAAGTCCGCCAGCCGTTCGCCTGCCCGCTCGAGGGCCCCGGCCGCATCCGCCCCCCTGCCGTCGGCCAGGGCGACCAGGAGGCGCAGGACAGCGTCCTGCAACGACGGCGCCACCCGAGCCACCATCCCGACGTCGACCAGGGCCAGGCGGCCGTCGTCTCCGAGAAGGACGTTGCCCGGGTGCGGGTCGGCATGAAAAACCCCGTGGACCAGCACCTGGTCCAGGTAGGCCTTGAAGAGCTGTGCAGCCAGCTCGGCACCGTCCATCTCCAGGGCCGAAAGCGGGGACAGGCTACCGACGCTGCGCCCCCGCACCAGCGTCATCGTGAGGACTCTCTCGGTTGAGAAGTCAGCTATCCCGGTCGGTACGAACAGGCGGTCGTACGGCTGGAGCAACCGCCCGAGCAGGCGGAGGTTGGCGGCCTCCTGGCGGTAGTCGAGCTCGTTCAGCAAGGCCCTGCGGAACTCCGCCGCCATGGCCCGCAGACCGGCACGTTCGGCGGCGCCGACATGCTCGTCGAAGGTCGCCGCCAGCTCGTACACGACGTCCATGTCGTCGACCACCTGCTCACGAACACCGGGCCGCTGCACCTTCACCGCCACCGGGCGGCCGTCGCGCATCGTCGCCCGGTGGACCTGAGCCAGCGAAGCGGCCCCTATGGGCCGCTCGTCAAAGCTGGCGAAGGCCTTGGACACCCGCTCTCCCAGCTCGGTTTCCACCGTGCTCCGGATGACCTCGACAGGCAGCGGTTCGGCCTGATCGCGCAGCCGCCCCAGGGCGCTCGTGTACGCCTCCGGCAGCAGGTCCACCCGCCCCGATAGCAACT
>JAKACE010000093.1 GCA_021821705.1 Actinomycetes bacterium
CAACCCGACCGAGCGGCTCAACGACTACCCCCACCAGCTCTCGGGCGGCTTGCGCCAGAGGGTGATGATTGCCATGGCCCTGGCCTGCGAGCCCAAGCTGCTCATCGCGGACGAGCCGACGACCGCCCTGGACGTGACCATCCAGGCCCAGATCCTGACCCTGCTCGACGACCTCAAGCAGCGCCTTGGCATGGCTATCCTGCTCATCACCCACGACATGGGTGTCATAGCCGGCCACGTCGACCGGACCATGGTCATGTACGCAGGCAAGGTCGTCGAGTCTGCGGACACCGAAGAGCTGTTCAACGACGTCCACCACCCCTACACCGAGGCCCTGCTGGCGTCCATCCCCCAGCTCGACCAGGACAAGTCCCAGCGCCTTTACGCCATACCGGGCATCCCGCCCGACCTTTCCCGCGCCCTCGTCGCCTGCCGGTTCAGCCCCCGTTGCCGTTATGCAACCGACATCTGCCGGAGCGAGGAGCCTGAGCTGGGCGGCGACGACCTCGGCCATCCGTACGCCTGCTTCCATCCCGTCAGCCGGGCTGTCACCGAGATCGCCGGTGCCGGGGACGAGATCGAGCGCCGTGCCCGAGCAGTGGTCGAGGGTGCCGGGGGGATGACGCCTTCGCCACCCGTGGGCGGGCCTGGGCCGGTGGCCGGTACCGGTGCGCCCGAGGCTGGTCAGGCCGGGGCCGCCGGGCCCGGGGCGGCTGGGGCCGGAGGGCCGGTGGCGGCTGCCGGCGCTGGCGGTGGTGCGGTCGGGGCGGCCGGCGGTGGGGCAGTTGGGCCAGCTGGCGGTGGGGCAGTTGGGGCGGGCGAGGCCGGGGTTCGCCCCGAGGCCGAGGCTCGCAGTGAGGCCGAGGCTCGCAGTGAGGCCGGGGCTGGCAGTGAGGCCGGGGCTGGCAGTGAGGCCGGGGCTGGCAGTGAGGCCGGGGCGGCCGGGGGCCATGATGGGGCGGTTGGCGCAGGCGAGGACCTCTGGCCGGGCAGCGTGCCCCAGGTCACGGTGGGCGTGACCCGCGAGGAGCTGGCAGCCAGCGCTCCGGTAACCGAGGCCCCGGCCAACGGTTCCGCAAGCCGTAGGGGTGCGGGCAACGGAAGTGGTCCGATCCTCGAGCTGAGGGCGGTCCGCAAGGAGTACCCGGTAACCGCGGGGGCGGTGCTGCAGCGCAAGGTCGGCGCCATCCAGGCGGTCCGCGGGGTGGACATGGTGGTCGGGCGCGGCGAGACCGTGGGCGTGGTGGGCGAGTCCGGCTGCGGCAAGTCGACCCTGGGCCGCATGATCGTCGGCTTGGAGCGCCCGACCTCGGGCTCGGTCCTGTTCGAGGGCGTAGACCTCACCAAGCTGAAGGGTGGGGAGCTTCGGCGCCAACACCGTGACCTGGCCCTCATGTTCCAGGACCCCTATGCCTCGCTCGACCCCCGGATGAGGGTCGGCACCATCGTGCGCGAGCCCTTGGCTGTGCAGGGCATCGGTACCGCCACCGAGCAGCGCCAACGGGTGGCCGACCTGCTCAAGGAGGTGGGCCTGCCTCCCCACGCCGTCGAGCTGTACCCTCACGAGTTCTCCGGCGGCCAACGCCAGCGCATCGGCCTGGCGCGTGCTCTGGCGCTCAACCCCCGCTTGATCGTCACCGACGAGCCGGTGTCGGCGCTGGACGTCTCCATCCGCTCACAGATCCTCAACCTCATGAAGCGCCTGCAAGCCAGGCACGGGCTGTCCTACGTGTTCATCTCCCACGACCTGTCCGTGGTGCGCTACCTCGCCGATCGCATAGCCGTGATGTACCTGGGCAAGCTGGTCGAGATGGGGACGGGTGAAGATATCTACTCGCGTCCGGCTCACCCCTACACCGCCGGCCTGATCGCCTCCATCCCGGTGCCCAACCCCACCCAGCAGCGGCAGCGCAAGCGGATCCCGATCACGGGCGAGCTCCCGTCGCCGATCAACCCTCCATCGGGCTGCCCCTTCCGTACCCGCTGCCCTTATGCTCAGGCGCATTGTGCCGAGGAGGAGCCAGCTCTCACCTCCTACGGCGGTGAGCACGTGGCCGCCTGTTTCTACCCTCTGCAGGAGCCTGTCGAGCCGCCCCGCTCGGTCAACGAGGCTGCCTCGGGTGTCTCTCTGGCCGGCTCCTCGCGCGCCGGTGTCGCCTGAGCCACGCCTGGGCCAGCCTGTAGCCAGCTTTCCGGGCCGGGGTGGGCCTGCACCGCAGGTTCTCAGGGCTGGGCGCGTCGGCACCGGCCGAGTTGGACGCTTCGGCACCGGCCGAGTTGGATGGAGCAGATGGCATTGCTCTATCGGGGCCCGGGGGAAGGATGCGCCCCGGGCTTCGGGGCGGTGGCGGCGGGCTGGGGCCGTGGCCAGATCCGGGGTCGAGGCCAGACCCGGGGTCGATGCCAGACCCGGGAAGTTGTGGCCGGATGACAAGGAAGGGATGGCTGCTCTTCGGCGCCCTCAGCGTCATATGGGGGCTGCCCTACCTGCTGATCCGGGTCTCGGTCCGGGAGGTGAGCCCGGCTTTCCTGGTGTTCGTCCGGACGGGCGGGGCGGCGCTGCTCTTGGCGCCGCTGGTGGTGCGCCAAGGTAGGTTCGTCGAGTCAGCCAGGCGCTTGGCGCAGCACTGGAAGGCGGTGCTGACCTACACCATCGTCGAGATCGCCGTGCCATGGTGGTTGCTCTTCAGCGCCGAGAAGAAGGTGACGAGCTCGCTTGCCGGGCTGCTCGTCGCGGCCGTGCCGATCGCTGGAGCGGTGATCGCCAGGCTGAGCGGGAGCGACCACCTCGATGCGCGGCGGTTGGCCGGCCTGGGCCTGGGGATAGCGGGGGTGGCAGCCCTGGTGGGCCTGGACGTCGGGCAATCGAGCCTTCTGGCAGCGAGCTCGTTCCTGGTCATCGTGGCCGGCTATGCCCTTGGGCCGTGGATCCTGGGCCGCCACCTCTCCGACCTCCCCGGGGTCACGGTCATTGCTTCCTCCCTGGTCCTCTGCGCCCTCGTATACCTTCCCCTCGCCATCACGCAGTGGCCGTCACACCCGCTGTCTGCGAACGTGCTGTGGTCGATGGCCGGACTGACTGTCCTCTGTACGGCCGTGGCTTTCATGGCTCTGTTCTCCTTGATCGGGGAGGTCGGCGCCATGCGGGCCACTGTTGTCACCTACCTCAATCCGGCGGTGGCAGTGGTGCTCGGGGTGTCGGTGCTTGGTGAGCATTTCGGCTTGGGGGCCGGCCTCGGGTTCGTCTGCGTCCTCGGGGGTTCCTACCTGGCCACGAGGCCGGCCAAGGGTCGTACGCTGATTGCTCCCGAGGGGGCCGGCATCGTGCCCGAGGGGGCTGGCATCGTGCCCGAGGGTGCTGGCATCGTGCAGGAGGGGGCCGGTACCGAGCTTGGCGAGGCCCGGCTCCTGGGCGTCGAGGCTGGTGAGGTGCAGGCGGGCCCACAACTTGGCGGAGCGAACGGGACCTGCGTCGAGGCTGGTGAGGTGCAGGCTGGCGCACAACTTGGCGGGCGACCTGGGCAGGCGTCGAGGATGGGCAGGCGGGACTCGAGACTGTTCAACGAAGAGAGGCACGACCCGAGGCAGCTGGGTTGAGCGCACCTGTCCATGCAGCGGGCGGGGCACCGGCACCGTTACTGCATCGGCAGGGGCTGTCGCACGGGCATAGGCATCGGCACGGGCAGTCGCACGCGCACCGGTATCGGCACGGGCACCGGTATCTCCACGGGCACCAGCTCGGCACAGGCAGCGGCAGTGGACGGACATCGGCACGGCTACCCCTAGTGGCGGTGGGCAGCGCCGACGCTGGTGCCGGTGCTTGGCCTGTCGTAGGGACAGGGCGCCGGTGGACCGGTCGCGAAACGTCGGCCTCAAGGCGTGGTGGTACGGTAAGGGCACCTTGAACTACTCCGCCCGGCGCCGGCCGAACCGCCGCGTGGCAGCGGTCCCCCTGGCCATGGCGCTGCTGGTCGGGGCCTGCAGTGCCCAGCTCCCGAAGGCTCCGCCTCCGCCAAGCACGTCACATGGAGTGACGACGACGGTGGCCACCGCGCCTACGACGGCGGCCAGCGGGACGGGTACTCGCGCAGGCAACGGGCACGCCGGCGGGAACAGTACGGCCGCGACGGGCGGGACGCGTGCGGGTGCGGTGGGGCCTCCGGGGGGCGGACGGACGAGTTCGCCAGGGGCGTCCGGGACCGGAGCCTCGTCCAGCACCGGTGTAGGCGGTACGGCAGCGGCCACGACTGTGGCACCCCCGCCAACGACAGCCACCGTGCCGTACAACTCCGACGCGGTGGCCAGTGTGGCCGTAGGGAGCCAACCGCACAACTGGAACATCCATGCCGCCGCCGCTGTGGGCTCGTACGCCACCCTGAAACAGGTTCTGTCCGAGGTCTGGCCGTCGGCCTTTGTATTGGCTCCAAATGGTGCCGAGGTCATGAACTCCAGCCTCCTGGAATCGGCTACAGAGGTCAGCACCCATCCCCAGCGTGTCGTGTACAAGCTCAACCCCCGCGCGGTCTGGTCGGATGGTGTGCCGATCACCTATCGCGACTTCCAGTACAACTGGGAGGCGCAGTCGGGAAGGCTGCGGTTCACCGACACTGGTGGGCGGCCCTTCGACGCCGCCGACACTCAGGGCTACCACCGCATCGCATCTGTCTCTGGGACGCCGGGCGACCCATATACCGTGACGGTCACATTCCTCGGCCCTTATGCTGCTTGGCGGTCACTGTTCTCGTACCTGATGCCTGCGCACGTCGCACAGCGGGTCGGCTTCGCCCACGGTTTTACCGACCCGGCGGCGGACCTGGTGTCCGGTGGGCCCTACATGGTCTCGCAGTGGCAGCAGGGCTACTCGGTGGAACTCGTGCGTAACGCCCGCTACTGGGCGACCCCGGCCAACCTGGCCACGCTCACCTTCTATTTCACGTCGGGCCCGGCGCAGATCCTGAACAGTGTCAGCCAAGGCCAGCTCGACCTTGCCGAGACGGTGGCCGACCCCCAGCTCTACCAGCAGCTGTCCAGCGCCAGTGGGATGGTCGTCACCCCAGTGGCGAGCAACTATTACGAGGACCTGGACTTCAATGAGCGCAGCCGCCCTCTCAGCTCGGGGGTCCTGCGCCAGGCCATCATGATGGCGGTCGACCGTGGGTCTCTGGCATCTGAAGTGCTGGGCCCGTACGGCCTGCCCACCTCTCCGGTGCAGAACCGGGCCCAGTTGCCTGGCACGGCCTCCTACCAGGCGAACGGTGCCAGCTTCGGGCAGTCCGCCAGTGCCGGGCAGCAGTCCGCCATCAAGCTGCTGGAAACGGCCGGCTACCGGATGAAGGGCGGTCAGTTGTACACGGCCGGCGGAGCCCTTCTGCAGCTGACTCTTTACGTGCCGGTGTCCAATCCTCCGTCTGGCAACACCTCGGGCAGCGGTGCCCCGGCAGGTGGGGCCTCGGCAGGTGGGGCCTCGGCAGGTGGGGCCTCGGCAGGGCGCTCGACCGCCGAGCTCCATACTGCGACTTCCTCCCTCGGTGCGGGGACGGCGGCGGTGGCCGGGGCAGGACCTTCATATCCCGGAGGACATCCGATGGGACGGGCCACAAGTACGACCCCGACGGGACTAGGCCTATCAGCGGCGAGGGAGCCCGGCAGGACGGTCCAGGGCCGCTCGAGCTCCACCACGCAGGCCGTCACGTCCGGGACGAAGGGTACTGCCAGCGGACCTCTTCAGGCCGTGGCACAGCACGCGGTGCAGGGCGCGGGACAGGGGATGGCACAAGGCGCGGCGCAGGACGGGGCGAAGGGTTCGGCTGTCCCGGAGCTGGCGCCTGCGGTGGCGGGCTCGGCCAGCGCCGTCGAGGCGGCGTGCAAGGCCCTCGGGATCGCGGTCACGGTCCACTACGGGGCCCGTACCCCCGGTGAGGTTCCAGGCTCCGACACGGCCGTGACGCCCCCGGCGGGCTGGCAGATGGCCATCGTCCTGCGCCATATCCCCTATACGCCTGCCGCCTTGGTCGCCCGCTATCGGACCGGCGGGCTCGGCAACATAGACGGTTACTCGAGCCCGGCCATGAACTCCCTACTGGCCAGCGTGGAAGCGGCTGGTCCCGGTACCCTCCCCGGCTTGCTGCAACAGGTGGACGCCAGGGCCTGGTCCGACTTCGTCGACCTTCCCCTGGTGCAGGTCCCGGACCTCGTGATCGCCGGTCACAACCTGCTCAACGTCGACCCGGGTGCCTACCTTTCCAACATCGGTTGGAACGAGGCCGATTGGGGTTTCGCGGCCCGCTGAGCCTAATGCCACGTCAGGCAACCTTTGCCCCCTTGGCACTGTAACTTCTCCAGGTCCCGGCATCCGTCTCGTACACTCCAAAAAGGGCGAAAGTTCGTGGAGCAGCACCGACCAACTCAGTACCGCGCCGGCGGCCCCTGTCCTTTCAGGTACCGCCGCCGAGCAGTCAGGCCGGTTGGTGCGCCAGGCTTGGCGGGCAGAGGCGGCTCATGTAATTCGGGCTGGTTTCGCCTGTTCGTCACGCGAGCTGCGCCTGTCGTTCACCCCGGGTCAATGTGGACTGGGTAGGCTTAGACGGCGATGGCGCCAGCCTGGAAGCACCGACACCGGGTCTGGCGGGCATGGGCGCCTCCAAAGCGAGGCTGCGCCGGTGGCGCGCCTGTGCTGGGCGAGCACCACGACGGACGAGAGGGTGGTGGCGGTAACCAGTGGGCCGGGTGGCCGGCGACGGTTCGACGGGTATCCTTCGCGGCGCTCTTGTGAACCGGCCAGTTGCCAGGGCCGTGGCGCCAGACTGCTTATAACGAATGGGATATCCGCCACTTGCAGCGGTGCTTGCCGGCACCTGGGTGTCCCGAGCGACCATCGTTCGCTCGCCTTCGCTCGGGGTGCCACGGCCAAGTACGTTCAATTCGCTGTCGACCTGGCGTCTTGCGCCCGCCGCTTGTTCGATCCGGCTCAACCCGGGGCCACACGCGTGGGCGGCTGATGGAGAGGGATGCGAGGGGCCTTGCGCGGGCATTTCGCAAT
>JAKACE010000094.1 GCA_021821705.1 Actinomycetes bacterium
CCGTCGACGGACCAGGTATTGACGAAGGTGCCGATGTCCTGGGGGGAACGTGCCCGCTGGGTGTCGCGCTCGGCGATGTGGACACCCTTCACCCCGCAGGCCTGCATGAGCCGGGCCCACGCATCGCGGGTCGCGGGCCGGTCGTGCGCGACGCCAGTGCGCTCGGCCACGTCGAGCAGGGCCTGCTTGACGAGCCAGGACACCATGCCGGGGTTGGCGCCGCAGGCCGAGACGGCCGTGGGCCCGCCCGGGACGGCCCGACGCTCGGCGAGCAGGCTCTGGCGCAGCGCGTAGTTGGTCCTGGCGGCGAGCGGGGCCGAGGCGTCGTCGTAGAAGCCCGCCCAAGGCTCGACCACCGTGTCTATGTAGAGGCAGCCGAGCCGGCGGCACAGGGCCATGATCGCGACCGAGGAGGTGTCGACGGACAGGTTGACGCAGAACGCCCGCCGGCTGCCCTGGGCGAGCAGAGGCGTGAGCAGGTCCCTGTAGTTGGCCGCCGTGAGCGCCGCCTCGACCGTGCGCACCCCGAGCTTTTGGAGAACGGGGTCGTCCTCGACCTCCGGGCCGAGCACGGTGATGTCGTCGGGCCCGACGTCGAAGTGGCGTAGCACCAGCGGCAGCGTGCCGTGGGCGATAGAGCCCGAGCCGATCATGAGCACGGGCCCGTCGAACGGCCCGTACCTCGTGGAGCTGCTCACGCCGCCACGACCCGCTCGTCGTGGGAGGAGACGAAGAAGCAGCGCAGCGGCTCGAAGCCGTTGAACCAGACCGAGGAGTAGGACGACGTGTACGCACCCGTCGACAGGAGCCTCACGCGGTCGCCGATCCGCAGGTCGAGCGGCAGCTGGTAACCAGCCTTCTCGTAGAGCACGTCGGCGCTGTCGCACGACGGCCCGGCCAGCACGACCGGTCCCTGGTTGGCGCGGTCGCCCGGGGTACCCACCCGGTAGCGGATGGACTCGTCGAGCGTCTCGGTAAGACCGTTGAACATGCCTATGTCCAGGTAGACCCAGCGGGCTTCGTCGTTGTCCGGCCGGCGCGATATCAGCACGACCTCGGTCTCGATGACGCCCGCGTCCCCGACGAGGTAGCGACCCGGCTCGACCAGGACCTCGCCTGCGAAGCCACCGAGGTTGGTGGCCAGGGCGGCCCGTATGGCCGTCCCGTAGGAGGCGAGCGAGGGCACGGGGTCGACGTAGTGGGAGGGAAAGCCTCCCCCGAGGTTGATGCCGGTTGCCTCCAGGCCCTCGGAGCGCAGCTGGTCCAGCAGGGCGCCTACATCGGCCAGGGGCCGGTCCCAGGCCCGCACGTCGCGCTGCTGGGAGCCGACGTGGAACGAGACGCCGAACTCGAGACCGGCCCAGGCGGCGCGGCGCATGAGGGCGGACGCTTCGGCCAGGTCGCAGCCGAACTTGCGAGACAGCGGCCAGTCGGCCCCCGTGCCGTCGGTGGCGATACGCACGTAGACGGTGCTCCCCGGAGCCTGGCGGACGACCTTTTCCAGCTCGGCCTCGGCGTCGACGGTGAAGGTACGCACGCCGACCTCGTAGGCGAAGGCGACGTCGCGCTCCTTTTTGATCGTGTTGCCGTAAGCGAGGCGTTCCGGGTCGATCCCGATCCGCAGGCAGCGCTCGATCTCCCCCCTGCTGGCGACGTCGAAGCTGGAACCAAGCTGCTCCAGGGCGGTGAGCACCTCCTCCGCCGGGTTGGCCTTCACGGCGTAGAACACCTTTGCCGCAGGCAGGGCCTCGCGGAGCTGACGGTAGCGCACGGCCACCACGTCCAGGTCGAACACCAGGAACGGCGTCGGCAGGTCAGTGTTGCCGTCGAGGAACCGGGTGATAGGGGTAGTGAGCCCACTTACCTCGTCCAGTCCCACGGCACCAATCGGTTGCATGTGGCTCACCCACCACCTTTCCAAGTCCCGAGCGTTGCCCTGGCGCGCTCCAGCCACGCCACCCAAAGAACACATAAGGTTAGCGCAGCCCAGGCCGCGTCCTGGCAGCCCGCACTGGCGTCTTCGCCCCTGGAGGACCGGCCCGGCGGGCCGGTCCGGCTCATCCGTTGACGCAGGCCTGCGTGCTGACGGCGTGCTGGTGCGGGGCGGCCAGCAGAGGCACCAGCTCGCTGGTGCTCAGGGCGTAGGCCGTCGTGGCCCGGTCGGGTGCGATGGCGAAGGCGATGCCCACGACGTCGCCGTGACGGTCGACCAGCGGGGCCCCCGAGTCGCCATAGGTGAGCCGGGCTGCCAGCACGAACACGTCGCGTGTCGTGGTCCTGGTGGCGTACAGGTCCTCGCCCCGGGCCGTGACCTCGTCGGCGATCGCCGCCGGCTGCACCGCCAGCGGGTCCTGGCCGTTGGGGTGGCCCAGCACGACCCCGGCCTGGCCGGAGCGCCCCGTGGCCAGTGGGAGCGCCGGCTCCCCCAGGCCCGGGACCGAAAGGAGGGCAAGGTCGACGTTGGGGTTGTAGAGCACGACCGAGGCCGGCTTGGGCAGCATGCTGCCGGGGAGCAGGACCTGGGTCGAGCCGGCCGGTTCCCCGGCCACAACGTGGGCGTTGGTGACCACGAGATCGGGTGCGACAGTGAAACCGCTCCCCTCCTGCAGCCGCCCGCATGCTTGGCCCTCCACCTTCACGGTCGAGCCCTCGGCCCGGGCCAGCGCGGCACCGGCCAGGGGGCTGTGGGCCGGAGGCGCCCCGGTGTCCTGGCTGGGGCCGAACGAGGTGAACACCTGGGGGAAACCGTCCTGGCCCACCAGGCGCCGCAGCGCCTGGAGGGTGTTCGGTGGGTTGATGCCGGCCGAGGCCGTTGCCTGGCTGACCCAGCGGGCGATGGCCGAGCCGGTGGTCAGCTGCGACAGCGTGCCCGGCACGGCGGCCAGCGAGGGTGCCAGCAGCCAGACCGCCGCCAGGACACCGATGACGCCCAGCGCCGAACCGACGGCTCGGTCTGCGGTACGCACTCCCCCGAAGGGCAGCACCGAGTGCAGCCGCGCCCCGACCATGAGGCCGACGGCCTGGCCCAGGAACGCCCCGGCCAACAGCACCACTATCGCCAGGGCGATGCGCGGCACCGACCCCGACAGGTGCACCAGCCTGACGATGTCAGGCAGGAAGCGCACCGCCACGTAGAGCCCAGCGCCCAGCCCGAGCCAGGAGAACACCCGGGCCAGGAAGCCCATGCGCCAGCCGCCCAGGGCCGCCAAACCGGCGGCGACCAGGATCCCGATGTCGAAGGCGTTCACGAGCCGAGCGAGAGCAGCCTCGCAGAGGTGAGGAAACCCGTGTGGCCCACCATCCTGTGGTCAGGCCGCACCGACTGGCCGTCGATGTGCCACCCCCTCTGCATGACCTCGATCGTCTCTGCCAGAGCGAAGCCGGCGCCGTCGAGCGCCTCCCGAAGCGCCGTGACCTGGGGCACCGTCGGCAGATAGGACACGAGGATGCCCCCGGGCCGCAGGGCGGTCGCAGCGTGGCCGACCACTCTCCATGGCTCGGGCAGGTCGAGGACCACCCGGTCAAGGCCCTGGCGCCCTATGCCCTCGTAAACGTCGCGCACCTCGACGTGGTAGCGCTCCATGACGCTGGCGCCGAGGAAGCCCGTGACGTTGGCAACGGCCCGGTCGGCGAAGTCCTGGCGCAACTCGTAACCGGTCACGTCGGCGCCCGCCCTCAGCAGGGCCATGGACAACGCCCCTGAGCCGAGCCCGGATTCGAGCACCCGGGCATTGGGGAAGATGTCAGCCAGCATCAGGATCGGGCCGAGATCCTTCGGGTAGATGACCTGCGCGCCCCGCGGCATCTTGAGCACGACCTCGGCCAGCGTCGGGCGCACGGCGATGTAGCGCGACCCGCGGTTGGAGTGCACGGTCAGTCCTTCGTCGCGGCCGATGAGGTCGTCGTGGGCCACGAAGCCGGCGTGGGTGTGGAACTCGGCCCCGGCGACCAGGGACACCAGGTAGCGACGCCCCTTGGCGTCGAAGAGCAGTACCCGCTCCCCCGCCTCGAAGGGCCGGCTCGGCGCCATCGCCTGGATGCTCACCGGGCCGACACCGGGATCCGCCGGCGCGGGTCGCCCCCGGCCCGCTCGACCAGCTTGCAGAACGCGCACACGGCCGCGCTCGTTGGCGCTGCGCAGCTCGGGCAGGGGTGCAGGCCTTCCCGCTCCTCCTGGCAGAGCTCGGCGCCGAGCGCCGACCCCCTCTCGAGGAAGCCGTTGTAGAACGATGCCTTGGTCCCGGGCGAGCGCTCCTCGATGGCGTTGAGGGCGTCCTTGTATCCGAGGTGGCGGTTGCCCGCCGACATCGGGCACTCCTCGACCTGGTAGTCGATCCCTTTCAGGACGCAGTAGGCCGCCGTCTCCCTCTCGCCCAGTTTCACGAGCGGCTTGGCCTTGCGAGGGAAACCCTCGCCCCCGGGGAGCACCGGCCTCTGGCGGGCCAGGTAGGCGACGTCCCAGCGCAGCACGTTGCCGAGCAGGACCGCCGCCTCGTCGTCGAGGTTGTGCCCCGTCGCCACCACGTCGTAGCCGCCGTCCAGGGCGGCGCGGTCGAAGATGTGGCGCTTGGACAGGCCGCAGGCCGAGCACGGCACCCGGCGGTCGGCGGCCGCCCCGGCCTTCACGTCGTAGCCGAAGTCCGACGGAAGGTCGACTTCGACCAGGCGCGCCCCGCGGATGGCGGCGAAGGCCCTGGCGTACTCACCCGAGGGCTGGCTGTAACCGGCGATGCCTAGCCCGATGTACAGGCCGTCGGCCTGGTAGCCCAGGTCGATAAGGATGTCCCAGAGCGCCAGTGAGTCCTTGCCGCCCGATACGGCCACCAGCACGTGCTCGTCGGCGGCCATCATTTGGTGCTCCTTCACCGCCCGCTGGACCTGGGAGCGGCAATGGCCGAGGAAACAGTCGGCACAGAACGCGGCGTTGTGACGGCGTACGTCCACTACCGCCGGACGGCGGCAAACCTTGCACTTCACTTGGGGATCCTCACCGGGCCCGGCTCGGTCGCGCCACCCGACACGACCGGGCGGATTTCCACACTGGAGCCGTCGGCGATGATCGCATCACCCGTCACCAGGGTGCCGTCCACGATTACGAGGACCGCCTCCCTTATGAGGCCGAGCTGTTGGAGCAGCGCCAGGGCACCGAGCGGTCCCGGCACCTCCAGCTCACGCTTTGGGTTCCGCAGCAGGACTTTCACGCCGCCCATTGTTGCCGCTGCGGGACCTGTGCGTGACGACGAGCTGGTGCCCGGGCTCCAGCTTCTCGGTGAAGACGACCTCGGGGCGGCGCCGGAGCACCCTCAGCGCCAATCGCCCGGCGAGCGCGACGGCGCCCAGCACCAGCCAGGTCTGCTCGCCTCCGAGCAGGCCCCGCCGCAGCCCGCGCCGGATCAACAGGTCAAAGAGCCTCTTCAGCACCACGCCACCTCCGGGCCGGGCTAGCCCCGGCGGATCTCCACGATCGTCGAACGACGCCTCCCGCTACGCCTACCCAAAAGGAACGCCGCCACCAACACCAATGCCCCGCCGGCAATGGCGACGTAATTGACGACCGGTCGAGCCGCGTCGACCTGCTCGCGCACCCCCCCGGCCAGCTCGTCGGCCTTGCGCCGGATGTCCTCGGGCGTGATGCGGCCCCCGGGGCCGGTCCCGGTCGCCTTGGCCCCCGTGCGCGGGCTCACGGCCGCCTGCCCTTCAACGCACGGGCCACGCTTAGCGCCGCCACCAGTACGCACAACAGGGCGCCACCCATGTAGGGCACCCAGGACCAGTTCCCTGACAGGTGCCCCCCCGCACCGTAGGGGGCCGCTTTGACCAGGACCGTGGGGCCGGCCGCCTTGGCAAGGGGCGCGTAGGCGAACCAGCCGCTCCCCGGGCGGGCGCCACCGAACTCGCTCTGCAGGGCCCGCACGAAGCCCACGGCCAGGAGCACCGTGCCTATGGCCATGACCAGGGCTCCGGCCACACCGACCGCCACCAGCTTGAGCTGCGCCAGCACCGGGTCGAGCGTCTCCTGCTTGACGTAGGCGACGACCGTCTGGAACAAGTCGGCCGCCCCGTCCTTGGCGCTCGCCCGTGACCGCCCAGCTCTGTCAGTGTCACTGCTAGCAGGCATCGACCAAAGCTAACCGGTGGGAGCCCGTTCCCGCACCACCGCCACCACCCGCCGGGTGCCGCCCGTCGCACCGGGCCGGCTCAGGCCGGGCTCGAAACTGGCCAGGGCGGGCGCTCTCGGGTAGCGGGCGATGTCCTCGGCGACGGCGTCGACCCGAGCGGCCGGGGCGGGACCGGTGACCGCCAGGTCGTTGAAGAGGGCGGAAAAGGCCACCGGCTGCGCCAACCCGGGCCCGGCCCCGGGCCTGGCCGCCGTGGGCAGCACCCAGCCCGACAGAGCCTTCACGCCGAGCAGGGTCCCGGTCTTGGCCTCCACCCGACCGTAGGCGGGAGTGCCGATCATCTCGTGAGCCAGGGTGCCCGACTCGCCGGCGACAGGCAGGTCCCGCGACAGCACCCCGTGCGGGCCGGAGCGCTGCAGCACCCCCACCAGGAGGTCACAGCTGACGCGGTCGAGGCGTGAGAGGCCGCTGCCGTCCACGTTGACCAGCCCGGCAGTGCTCAGGCCGTCCGCAGCCAGGTCGGCGCGCACCGCAGCGGTCCCGGCCGCCGTCGTGCCGTGGCCGGTCTCGGAACGCCCCAGCTCCTTGGTCATGAGCTCGAGGGCGGTGTTGTCGCTCTCGCGCAGGGCCTCGCCAAGCTCCTGTGACAGAGGCGGGGAGACCAGCCTGGCCAGCACCAGGCCGTGGGCCGGCGCCCGCCCCATCTCGGGCGCTCCCGCCACGACCACGCCCCCGGAGCGCAGCACCTCGGAGACCAGCCCGGCCGCCTGCAGCGGCGGGGGCGCACCGCCCGGCACCGGCCGGCCGGCAAGGGCGAAGCCGTCGTCCACGGACAGTGCCGACAGCGGGCCGACGTCACCCTCCTCGGAGTAGACCGCCAACCACGAGGGCACCGTTCGCTGAG
>JAKACE010000095.1 GCA_021821705.1 Actinomycetes bacterium
CGCCGAAAGCGGCCTCGACCGTCTCGGCCAGGCCCGGGCCCTGGGGGTTGGACGCCCACACGGCGATCGCCGAGCGCATCACACCCAGGGCGGACCCTGCCAGGAGCAGGCAATAGGGGTCGCTGCCCGGCTCGCGGCCCATACGCTGCGCCACTCCCGCCACTACGGCCCGCTCGATCATGGTCGCCTTGGCTGCCTGCGCCGCCCGTAGGTTGGGGTCGACCTGAGCTGCCCTTAGGCGGGCCAACCACTCCCCCGGGTCGCCGCCCAGCTCGGCCAGCTCGCCCGAGAGCTCCCTGGCCTCGCCGATCAGGACCGCTCCGACGGCGTCCATGGGCCGTTCGGCGGGCGGGCGTTCGGCTATGCGCCTGGTTATCGAATCGCCCTGGTTGGGCTCGGGACCGAGGATCGCCGCCTCCTTCGAGGGGAAGTAGTTGAAGAAGGTCCGAGGCGAGACCTCGGCTCTTTCTGCTATGTCCTCGACCGTCACATGGGAGTAGCCACGCTCCACGATGAGGTCCAACGCGACCCGGCGGATGGCGCGTCGCGTTGCGGCCTTCTTGCGTTCCCGCAGGGACGTCCGCCCGGTCCCGTGCTCGTCCGCACCGTGCTCGTCCGCACCGTGCTCGTCGAGCGCTGGGCCGGCCATCGCCGGGGCCCGCTCGGGGGACGGCCAGCTGCTCTCCTGGGCTGTTCCTGACATGATGCAGCTAGTATAGCATTGCATCCAGAACAAACTTACACTGATTGCAACCTTAGGCTCGCCTAGCTCCTGCCCGACGGGCCGGCTCGTCCGGTCGGGGCCACTGACCAGGCCCGAGGTAGGCCAGGGCCCGGCTCATCACCCCGTCGGCCCGGCGCAGGTCGCCTGACGCTGTCGGCGCCGGCTGAGCCAAAGCCGCATTGACCGGGTCGGTCAGTGCTGGCAGCTCCTTGACCGCGATCGCCGTCGCCACGCGGGCTGCGTCACGCACCACCTGGGGGTCGACCGACCATATGACCTCGAAGCACCGTGCGTGATCTGGCCCGGCTGAGGACCGGGGCACCTCCCAGGCCGCCAGGCATGCCTGGTGGTCCACTGCGTCACACACCAGGAACCACTCGCGCAACATGGGGCCGTCCGCACCCAGCGCGACCTCGGCCGGCAACGGAGGGGACCACCCGCTCCGGGCGAAGTCGGCGAAGACGACGGCTGCCTGCGACGTGCGCGCCAGCTCGGCCCACCGGCGCCCAGAGGCTTTGTAGAACTCTCTTCGCTGGAAGCCCGCCAGGAGCAGGGGGCGTTCGGCCCGTGCACAGCTCTCGTCCTCTATCGCCCGGCTGAGAGCAAGAAGCACCGGCTTGGCCAGTAGCCGGGCATCCAGGTCCGGGTGGCGCCGGCGCAGGGAGGCGAACACCGAGGGTTCCACCACCTCGGGCTCTGCCTTCACGTACGCCATCGCCGCCGAGAGTGACATGCCGCGGCCGCGCAACGCAGCCACCCTGGCAAGCAGCTCCTTGTCGGTTTCGTCGTAACGACGCTGGCCGCTCGGTGTGCGCCGGGGCCGGGGCAAGCCATAGCGCTCTTCCCAGGTCCGCAGCACCGTCACCGGCACACCCGTGCGCCGTGAGAGCTCACCGATGGACATGAGCCCGGCCGGGGCGGTGCCACCGCTGTGGTCAGTCGACATTTTTTGCTTTCTCGATAAGTCGGAGGCGGCGAGGCACCCTCTCAGTTTTGCGCCGATCACAGCACACGGGCAGGGCGGGACCGAAGCAGCCTCCTCGCCACGCTGGCTCCTTGCCGTCGCAGTGACAGGGCACCGTTTGGCGCGGCCCACGCCTGCACACGGCCTCGTGCCCGGACCGCCTCGCCTGGTCGGCCGCCCGAGCGTCTGCGCCCCAAACGACTACGGTAAGGGCTCCTATCCGTCGCCGACCAGGGCGCCCAATGTGCGACGATCTCCCACCCCGGCGAAATACCGATCCAACACGTTCGAACACGCCGACGCGGGGCCCGAACACGCTGGCCCGGGACCGGCCGCCATCTGGAACAGCGTCATGGACGAGCGCAGCTTCTTGGCGTCTATGTCGCCGAATATCTGCCCTGCGCTGCGCCCGGTCAAACCGAGCACCGCCGTGGCACATTCCTCCAGCCGCCGGCCGAGCACCGGGTGCGCAAGGTACGCTCTGGCCTCCACCAGGCCCGAGATAGCATAACGGCGCGCCATCTGGCTCGACCCCAGCCCCACAAGCTGGGGAAAGATGAACCACATCCAGTGAGAGCGCTTCGTGCCCTCCTTGATCTCTGCCAGGGCACGCATGTAGGTCCCGCCCGAGTCCTGGGCGATCACGAAGCGCTCCAGGCCGAAGTCGTCCACGGTCACGCCGGCCATGTCAGCTCCACCTCCCGCTTCGGGCCTTCGCTCAGCGATGCACCCGGAGCCTACGGCGCTGGGAGGCGTCGCGAGGAAGGCGGCTCAGGCTCTCGACGTCGAGGCTAGAGGCATCTCTGCAGAGCGGCGAGCACCTCGCCTGCTATGTCCGCCCGGCACACCAGTAGGTCCGGTAGCCAAGGGTTGGGCTGGTTGTAGCGCAGAGCCGAACCGTCGACCCGTGACACGTGCAGGCCCGCTCTGGCCGCGACCGCCACGGGTGCCGCCGAGTCCCATTCGTACTGGCCACCGGCGTGGAAGTAGACGTCAGCGTCACCGAGCACGACGGCCATGGCCTTGGCACCTGCGGAGCCCATGGGCACCGTTACACCGCCGAGAAGCGCCGCCAGGCGCTCGGCCGAGGCCGGCGGCCTGGTGCGGCTCACCAGCACTCGCAGGGGGCGGTCCACTGGTGCAGGCGGTGCTGGAGGGAGCTCCGTCGACAGCACCATGTCCCGGGCAGGCAGGGCGACGGCCCCGACGACAGCCCAGCCGTCAACGGCCAGGGCCACGTGCACGGCCCAGTCCGTCCGCTCGGCCTCGCCGAACTCCCTCGTGCCGTCCAGCGGGTCGACGACCCATACCCGCCGCCTCCCGAGGCGCAGCGCACTGTCGGCGCCTTCCTCCGACAGCAGCCCGTCTTCGGGAAAGAGCTCGCTGATGGAACGGGAGAGGAACTCGTGGGAGCGCCGGTCGCCCTCGTGGCGGGCCTGTTCCGGCGAGAGCTCGGTGCCGACGCCCCTTCGCAGCTCCATGAGCAGCCGTCCGGCCGCCCCGGCCAGGCGGGCCGCTTCGGCGTGGTCCACCGGCGCCACCAAGCCGTGGTCGCTGCTGTGACCGCTCTGCTCAACCATGGCCGAAGCCCTCCTCCGATCTGCCCGTCGCGGCCGCCGTGGCGTCAGCGCGGGCCGGGGCGCCGGTTGCGCCCACGGGCACAGATGATAGGGCGGCGCCGCTGCGCTGCCGGCAGGGCCCGTTTCGCAGTCCCCTGCCACGAGTGCTAATCTGCAGCCGACTGAAACCTGGCCACTTCGGCTCACCGTCATTTCGCATGAAGGGGGCTCCTGTGCAAGCGACAGTTCCCGAGCAGCCTACGGGCCCCGACGGCCCGGTCCCCCGGCGCCGGCCGCCGACGGCAGCCGCCTGGTTCGCCCGGTCGGTGGCCGCCCTAGCCGTGGCCACGATGCCCCTCCTGCCCGCAGCACCGAGGGCAGCGGCTCAGGTCCCGGCACCCGGCTCCGCCATCTACCTGCCCACCGGGGTGGCCCTCTACCGTGGCCATCTACCGCCGAGCTTTCCACGCAGCGTCCCGTTGCCGGGCCACAGCCGCGTGCTGGCCGCCGAGGCCACAACCCTTCTGGGCAGTGCGACCTTCGAAGTGGACCTGGCCGTCAGGGGCCAGGCCTGGGAGCTGGCACGCACCTATCGGGCCCAGTTGTCCAGCGCCGGCTTCACGGTGCCGCCGCCGGTCCGGGCGCGTCGCCAGACTGTGCTCAGCGCCACCGCCCCCACGCTCGCCGTCCTCGCCTACCTGCAGACGGCTGCGCCCGATACCGCGGCCGGCCATGAGCACCTGCAGCGCGGGGAAGTGGGCATCACCCTCCGGGTCTCCTTGCGCTGAGCCCGCGACCACCGGCCACGACGCTACTGCCGGCAGCGGGAAGCCAATGACCGCTCGGGCGGTGGCCCTGACGCTGCTGGCCGCCGCCGGCGTGGTGCCTACGTTCGGGTTCGTGCTGGTGTTCGTTTGGCCGGCGTCGATGGTGTAGGCCGTGATCGCCGCCAGCGCCAAGCACAGGTTGTCGCCCACTGACCCCGAGCTACGTCGGGCCCGTCCGTCCGGCGCCCGGGCCGGTGCCGGGCCGCACCGGGCGCGCCGCCAGGCGCGCCCGGCCGACCGCTGTTCTGCTCAGCTCTTGAGGACCGAATCGATCTGGCGCTGGGCGGTGGCCAGGGCGCCTTTGACCGTCTGGGACCCGGACAGCGCGGCCTGTATGGCCGTCCACACTGCCTGGGACACCTTGGGGTACTTGACGCCCAGGCCGAGGGTGCGCGGGTGGGCGTACAGGGTCTGGTCGATATAGACCTTCCATTCGGGGCCGGCCTGCTTCAGGTAGGTCTGTGCGACGCTGATCTTGGCGGGCAGGTAACCGAACAGCTTTGCCAACTGCAGCTCCTTGGCCGGCGTCTGCATGCCCTGGATGTACTCGAAGGCCAACTGCTCGGCCGCGTTGCCGCCCGTGTTGCTGATCATCCAGTCCTCGCCGCCCAGTGGTACCACGACGTGCTGGCCCGGGACACGGACAGGCACCGGGACGATCCCGAACTGCTTGCCGTAGTACCAGTGCTGGAGGTTGAGGGTGGGGAAGTTCCACGGGCCGTTCACCATCATGGCAGCCTTTCCGGCCATGAACTGGCTGGAGGCAGCCGGGGTCTGGCTCCAGTTGAGGCAGGCCTTCGAAGCCGAGCCGTCGCTGACCAACTGCTTCCACAAGCTAAGGGCCTGCACCCCGGGAGCGCCGGAGATCTTCGCGAACGAACCCCCGTTGCTCCAGAAGAACGGCTCCCACTGCCAGGTCGTGTCCTCGGCCGGCTCGCAGGTCAGTGCGATCCCATAGTGCTGTTTGGTCGTCAGCGCCTTGGCCGCGCTCACCAGTTGAGCCCAGGTCCTGGGCGGGCTGACATGGGCAGCCCTGAGCATGGGGATGTTGTAGATCAGGGCTATGGAGTTGGCCCCTGCCACCGGGTAGCTGTAGTACTTGCCGTTGAAGAAGCCCTCCTTGATGACGGCCGGGTAGTAACCCTTGGTGCTGAAGCCCTTCAGGTCGCTCAGGGCGACGGTCAGACCGGTGCTTATCATCGTCGGCACGAACGGGTTGTCCACGGCCATCAGGTTGGGGAGATCCTGGCCCGCCGCCTGCGTGAGCAACTTGGTGTCCAGGTTGGCGAAGGGCACGTACTGCCTCTTGATGGTCACCCCTGGGTGGGCGGCCTCGAACTGCCTGTTGTAGGCGGCCAGGGCGCTGATCTGGCCGGGCGTGTTGAAGTAGTCCTCTTCGGTCAGCGTGATGGTGTTGGCGGCGGAACTCGCCACCTGCGACAACCCCACGACGGCGCAGGTTGTGGCCGCCAGGGTAGCCATCCCCCGGTGCCACTTTCTCATCGATAGCTTCACGGCGGTTTTCTCCTTTGTATTTTCAATAGCGGACGACAATCCCAAGCAGCGGGCCGGGGCCCGGTCTGACGGTCACCTCGGTGTCGGCTTCATTGGCCCATCCAGTACCTCCTCTGCTCCTCGAGCAGCCTGCACTTACGGGCGCCGGCGGAGGGGCACCGGCGCACGATCGACGGTCAACCTTTGACCGACCCGGCTGTCAACCCGGTTGCTATGTAGCGCTGGGCCACCACCAACAACACGCCGGCAGGCACCATCGCGAAGGCCGCAGAAGCCATCACGGCACCCCAGTCCGTCGAGTAGTTGCCCAGATAGGTGTAGATGCCCAGCGTTATCGGTTGTATGCCGGACCCGTTCAGGACGGTCAGCGCGAATATGAAGTCCCCCCACCCGTTTAGGAAGGCGAAGACCGCCACCGTTATGACAGCGGACCTGGCCAGGGGCACGACTATCCGGCGGAACGTCTGCCACTCGGAAGCGCCGTCGACCCTCGCCGCCTGCATCACCTCGTTGGGCAAGCTGAAGAAGAACGCTCGCAGGACAAGGATGGCGAAGGGGATGGCATAGGTCCCGTCGGCGATTATCAGGCCCGGGTAGGAGTTCAGCAGGTGCGTCCAGTGGAAGACAACGAAGAGTGAGGTGGCCAGCACGATCGAGGGGACGATCTGGCACACCAGGAGCGAGCTGACCAGGACGACGGTCAGGCGCAGGCGGTACTTGGACAGTGCGTAGGCGGCCGGCACCGCCACCACCAACGACAGCAGCGCAGTGCCTACACCGACTATCAGGCTCGTCAGCACGTTGGCGGACTGGGCGTCGACGACAGTCCGGTAGTTGTCCAGCGTCGGGGCGTGGGGCAACCAGTAGTAGGTGCCGCTGAACAGGGTCTGGGTCGACTCGAAGAAGCCGACGACCACTGCGTAGACGGGGAACAGCACGATCACCAACGCGCCGGCCGCCGCCAGGGTGCACAGCCCCCTGAGCGCCCGCGACCGCTGGACCCGGCTCACCCGCCCGCCCCCGAACTGGCACTCAAGGAGCCCCGGCTGAGCATGAGGTACAGCGGAGCGCAGATCATGGCCAGCACGAGCAGGACGTTGTTGAGCGCCGCGCCCTGCCCGAAGTTGAACTGCTGGAAGGACAGGTTGTAGGACCAGGTGGTGATGAGCTGTGTGGCGTTGGCGGGCCCGCCTCCCGTCAGTCCCACCACCAGGTCGAAGACCTTCACGGTGAACACGAAACCGAGGAGCAGGGTCACCTCGATCACCGGCAGGATGATGGGCACGATGACCATCCGTAGCCTTTGCCACGGGCCGGCCCCGTCCATGAGGGCCGCCTCCTTCACCTCCACCGGCACGTCCTGCAGCGCGCTGTAGAGCAAGAGGGTGAAAAAGGGCACCCCCAGCCAGATGTT
>JAKACE010000096.1 GCA_021821705.1 Actinomycetes bacterium
ACAGCCGTGCCGGTCCATCAGACAGAGCAGAAGGTCGGCCCGGAGGCCGACCTTCGAGTATCAACCGCTAGTTCAGAAGGGCCCGACCTTCACCTCATCCACATCTGTGCACAGGGCTGTGGAAATCGCGCCCGTACTTCGTCCGCAACTGCGGACAGCCAGCTCAGGACAGGTGGCGGCCGATCTCTTGGAGGAGCTGAGCCTTGCCCTTGGCCCCCACCAGGCGGACCTGGGGCTCGCCGTCCTTGAACAGGATGAGGGTGGGGATGCTCATCACGTCGAAGCGGCGGACAATGTCGAGGTTGTCGTCGACGTTCACCTTGCTGACCCGCAGCCGACCCTTGTTCTCCTCGGCGATCTCCTCCAGGACCGGCTCGATGAGCTTGCACGGACCACACCACTCGGCCCAGAAGTCCACCAAGACCGGCTCTTCTGCAGATCCGATCTCCTCGTCGAAGGTTGAGTCGGTCAGTGCTTTGGTCAACTCGGACATCGTCCGTCCTTTCTGAGCCCCGGCGAAGTTGGGGCGTTCGCCAGTTCCACTAAACAACGAATCGCTCGGCCAAAGCATTCCGCCGGCGCGAAACGACCGGCTGAGCCGTCCAGTCGGCCACCCTCGTCGAGGCACCGGGCTCCGGTCGAGGGCCACCAGCGAGAGCGGCTCGGCAAACCAGGCCGTGCACCGATGCGGCCAGAGAGCGCCTGGGCGCTAACGCGCCAGCGGCTGGTGAGACTCCAGCCACCGCTCCACGTCGATGGCGGCGGCGCAGCCGCTACCGGCAGCAGTGACAGCCTGGCGGTAACGCCTGTCGGCGATGTCGCCGGCGGCGAAGACACCGTCGACGCTGGTAGCGGTGGTGCCGTCCCTCGTCACCACGTAGCCGTCAGCGTCCAATTGCACCTCGTCGCGAAGGACGTCGGTGTTGGGGGCGTGCCCTATGGCCACGAACACACCGGTAACAGGCAGGACGCTCTCGCTGCCGTCCTTGACGTTGGCCAGCCTCAACCCCTCGACTTTGCCCTCGCCTATCAGCTCGGTGACGACGCTGTCCCAGGCGAAGCGGATTTTGGGGTTGGCGAAGGCCCTCTGCTGCATGATCTTCGAGGCCCGCAGCTCGCTACGGCGGTGGACGATGGTCACGGACTCGGCGAACTTGGTCAGGAAGGTCGCCTCCTCTACGGCGGAGTCCCCGCCACCCACCACCGCGATGTTGTGGCCCCGGAAGAAGAACCCATCACAGGTGGCACAGGTCGACAAGCCGTGGCCGATCAGCTCTCTTTCCCGCGGCAGGTCGAGGAGAAGCGAGCGCGCTCCCATGGCAACTATCACGGCCTTGGCCTCCACCTGGAGCTCGTCGCCCGTGGAGGGGTCGCGGTACCAGACGGTGTGTGGTCCGCCGTCCTGCAGCTTGACCCGCGTGGCCTTGGCAGCTACGAGGTTCGCACCGAAACGCTCTGCCTGGGCACGCATCTGGCTCATCAGCACCGGCCCCAGGACCCCCTCAGGGAACCCCGGGAAGTTCTCCACCTCGGTGGTCAGCATGAGCTGACCGCCAGGCTGGTCCGAGGTCGAGGACGGCTCGCCCTCGAGCACCAGAGGCGACAGGTTGGCCCGCGCCGTGTACAGAGCAGCCGTAAGGCCCGCAGGCCCCGAACCGATGATGACAACTTCGATGCTGTGGTCAGCTCTCATTTCGCTCCTCACCCCGTATGTCAACTCGGGCAGCGCGTGCGGTATTCCGCGCCACCCAGGCCGCCGCTCAGCTGTGCCGGGACGCCCGGCGGCGGGACATTACCAGGGCACCCGCCAGGAACAGGGCTCCGCCTATGACCACGTACCCCAACCAGACCCGGCGCCCGAGCGGTTGGACCGGGACGTAGGCGTCCCAGATCCTCACGACGCCCAGCGTGGCCAGCACAGCCGCCGTCACCAGCGAGACGACAACCACAAACCCGTAGACGAGCAGCCTCAGGGCTGTTACGACCTTGACGGTGGTGCGGCTCTTGACCCGGGCCACCGTGTCGATGACCCTCTCGCTCAGCTCCCCGGCCCAACCGGCACCGCCGGAAGGGGGGCTCCCGGGTTGGCCGGACGTGCCGGCGCCCTGGGCTGCAGGGGCGTCCACATCCCGGCCTTCGTCGGTCGTCGGCTCTGAACCCTCCATGGGGGCAGACTAGCCCTCAGCCCTGGCTGACGACCAAGCCGCCGGTGAGGCGCCGGCCCGGCGGGCTCGCCCGTCAGCTCACAGAGACGCTGGTCAGCTCCGCTTGTCGGCTCGGCCCCGGGTCCAGCATCCAGAGGAGCACCCAGCTCGCCCTCCTGCCTCCGAGCGAGAAGCTCGTGCTCCCCTGGATCCCCGACTGGCGCGAGACCGGCTTGCCCCAGCCGGGCAGGGAGGCGTGGTCCGAAGTGGACACGAAGGCCTCGGCAGTCCAACCCGACATCGTCGTGTCGACCCGAAGCCGGTGCAGGCTGGCCGTGCGCCCGAGTTGCAGCACCACGCCCAAGCCGTCGTAACCCCCGAAGTCCGGGCCCTTGTAGATGTAGCTCTGCCAAACCGCCGAGCGCCTCGGGTTGATGATGTCGGGCAGGGTGGAGAGGTGGTCGTGGGGGCTCAGGCCCCTCTGGACGAGGGTGAGCTCGTGGACGCCGGTGATGGGCACCGTCGAGGCTGTGGTCGCCGTCGGGTGCTGCTGAGCGGGGCCGGGCCCGCCCTGGCTGGTCGAGTTGTGCACCCCATTGCGGTGGCCGGCGTCGACGAGGGCCAGCGTCACGGCCGCCCCGGCCACGAGCAGGGCGGTGACGACCACGCTTGCCGCCCGGCCGGTGCGCCGCGGGCGCCCGGCCGTCCGGTAAGTGGGACCGCGCTCGACGAGGGCGCTGCCGCCCGACGCCCGCCTGTCGGCGCGACCGCGCACCGCCGCCTCCTGCACCTCAGCGCGGGTGGCATCACCAACAGCCGGATCGGTTACCGTCGTGGCGCCGAGCTCGGGGGGGCCGGAGGCGGCTCGGCCCGGGCCTGCGGCAGCCCCGAGCTGAAGGTAGCCCCCGGGCTCCACAGGGGGGTCGCCCATCCGGCGGCGGGCGGATATGAGGGCGCCGGCCAGCTCGAGGGCCGAACCGACCCGTTGGCTGGGCTCCTTGACCAGCAGCGAGGAAACGATCTCGGTCAACGCCGGCGACAGGTCGGGCCGCGCACCTGCGAGGTCCGGCACCGGCTGCTGCACGTGGGCCAAGGCAGTGGCCATGTCGCTGCCCGCCTTGAACGGTGGCCGCCCGGTGAGCATCTCGTACATGACGACGCCGACGGAGTACAGGTCGGCCCGGGCGTCCGGCTCCTTGCCCTCCACCTGCTCGGGCGCGATGTACTTGGGCGTCCCGAGCAGCGCACCATTGGCGGTCAGGTCGTTGGTGGTCGTAGCCGCCTTGGCGATCCCGAAATCGGCGACCTTGACCCTGACCAGTCCCGGCCCTTCGTCCCGCAACAGGACGTTGGCGGGCTTTATGTCCCGGTGGACCAACCCGTGGGCGTGGGCGTGGGCGAGCGCGTCGGTCACCTGCAGGGCGATGGCCACTGCCAGCTCGGGCGCCAGGGGTGCCGAGCGCGCCACCAGGTCCTTCAACGTCTCGCCCGGGACCAGCTCCATGACGATGAAAGCCGTGCTCGGGTGCTCCGGCCAGACGATCTCGAGCCGCTCATGCTAGACGCGGGACCAGGGCGTCGACAACACCGTGCCCGGCGCCGCACCGCTGTCACCGATCACTTCCACGCCGGCGTCGAAGATGGCGACGATCCCAGGGTGCACGAGCCGGGCGGCTGTCACGGCCTCGCGCCGGAACCGTTCGCGCAGGGCCGGGTCCGCCGCCAGGTGCGGCAGGAGCATCTTGACAGCCACCGGACGGCTGAGAACGTCGTCGCGACCCTCCCAGACCTCCGCCATGCCCCCGCGGGCCAAAAGCCGGACAAGCCGGTAGCGGCCAGCGAGGGCCCGTGGCACTTCGGGTGCTAGACCTGCCACGACCGCACAGGCTATCGCTTGGCCGTCTAGTAGTTGGCGACGGCCCCCGTCAAACCGAGGCGCGCTCCCACGCCACCCCGACGGCGCCGGGACCGGCGTGAGCGGCGACAACAGGCCCGATGTCCGCTATCACCACCGGGGTTGCCGGGGTCACGTCCGAGAGAAGCTCGACGAACGCGTCGAAATCGGGGGCGTTGCCGTTGAGCAGGGCCAGCCGCTCGAGCGGCCCGGCAGCGTGGACCTTGTCGGCCAGGTAGCGCAACGACCGGGCCCGGGTGCGCTGGCGGGACTCTTCTTCCACGACCCCGTCGCGTACCTCGATGACCGGCTTTATCGACAGCAGGGTGCCCAGGACGGCACGGGCGTTGCCGATGCGGCCGCCTTTACGGAGGTTTTCCAGGGTCTCTATGGCCCCGTACACAGCCAGCCTGTGTTTGGTCGACTCGGCCGCGGCCACGACGTCGTCCACACCCGCTCCGCTCGCAGCCGCCTCGGCTGCCGCCAAGGCCACCATGCCCTCTCCCATGGTCACGCTCAGCGAATCGACAACCGTCACCCGCACGTCCAGAGCGGCCTCTCGCGCTCCCTGGACTGCTGCATCGTAGGTGGCCGATACCCGCGAGGAAAGGGTTACACACACGACACCCTCGTCCCCGGGCCCGGCCGCGGCCCGAAAGGCGTCGGCGAAGGCACCCGGGGACGGCGCGGCCGTAGAGGGCAACTCGTCGCAGGCCGCCGCCCGTCGCCAGAAGTCCGCCGTGCTCAGCTCGACCCTGTCCACCAGCTCGGTCCCCCCGAAGCGGACGTGCAAGGGCACGAGCGTGATGCCGAGCTCCTCTGTCGTGCGCGAGGGCAGGTCGCAGGCGGTGTCGCTGACTACTCTTACCGGCACGGGCCTCCTCGGGTCAGGCGGGGACGCCGCAGGAGCTTAGCCCCCGAGGCCAGCCGACGTCGCGCCCATGGACCTGTGGTGCCGGCGTGGGCCGCCCTCATCGACGCCGGCCAGACGAATGAGCCGGGACGCTGCCGCAAGGGCCGTGTGTCCCGCTAACCACCCCTGGCCAGGCGCCCGAGCGACAGGCTGTCGATCTCGCGGATATGCAGGCGCCTGGCGGCCAGGAGGTATGTTGCCGCCCCGGCAAGGACTATCACTGCCAACCTCAGCACCGAGCCGACGAAGCTCGACGGTACCGGCACGAAATGGCCCATCACCCCAACGACGACGGCCATCGCGGCCGTGGCCTTGGCGACGTCTGCCCACCATCCAACCGGGACGGCCATGCCGCAGGAGCGTCGCAACCTGCGCCACACGACCGGGAGCACCACCGTGTACGGAGCTATCCATGCCAGGGTGAGCCCCCGCACGCCCAGAACGGGGTACAAGCCGAGGGCCAGCACCACCGTCATGGTGTTCTCGACCACGTAGAGCCAGAACATCGACCTGGCGTCCTGTTGGGACTGGAACGCCCGCATGAGCAGCAGGTAGGTGCTGAACCCGGGGAGGCCCAGGGCGAAGATGGTGAGGAGGAAGCCCGTGGCTCTGGCCGCCGGCACGGTGAGGCCCCCGTGGGCCAGGGCGAGGACGGCGACGGGCTGGCCGATCACAGCCAGCCCCACCCCCGCAGGCGCCACCAGCGCCACGGTTTGGCGGGTGGCGCGGGCCAGGCGCAGGGCGAAGCCGTCAGGGTCCCCGACCGACCAGCGCTCGGCCAGCTCGGGAGCGACGGCGAAGGCGATCGACACCGCTATGACCGAGTAGGGCAGCAGCATGAAGTAGTAGGCGTAGGTGAAGGACGAATAGTTGCCGCTGCGCCCGTTGGCGAGGATCGAGATCAGCGCCAGCGAGGCCTGGTTGGTGACCACCGCCCCCACGGTCCAGCCCGAGAGACGCCCGATCGTGCGCAGGGCGCGGTGGCGGGGGCGCCAGAGGGGCTTGAGCGGGATCCGGGCCTTCACCAGCGACGGCACCTGGGCGAGCAGCTGCACGAGGTAGCCGGCGGTGGTACCGATACCGACCACGGCCACCGCTGTGGCGTCCTGACGGTAGGCCTGCACCGAGTGGCTGTGCACGAGGTGGTCGGCGACCGCCAGCGCGCCGATTGTGACCACGTTGGCCAGCACCGGGCTGAACGAGGCGGCCACAAACCTGCGGCGTGCGTTGAGAAGGGCCGTCGTCACCGCTATCAGACCGATGAAGAGGAGCTGAGGGGTGAACAGGCGCAGCCACGTGGTGGCCAGGGCCCGCTCCCCGACACCCCTGCTCCCGCCCGCCCTCAGCAGGAACAGGTCGACTATGTAGGGGGCCAGCAGCCAGAACACCACCGTCGCGACGACCAGGACCAGGGTCAGGAAGGAGACCACCGCCGGCACCGCCTCGTCGTCCTCGCGGTCGCGGCGGCGGGTGAGCGACTGCATCAGCACCGGGAGCATGGTGGCCGACAGCACACCGCCCAGGAGGAGGTCGTAGATGGTGTTTGGGATGGTGTTCGCCTGGTTGTAGGCGTCCGAGAGGCTGTGCTGGCCCAGCACCCAGCCGATCGCCACCAGCCGGGCGAACCCGCTCGAGCGCGACAGGCCTGTGCCCACCGCCATCAGGGCTGCGCTGCGGGCAGACGACGGCACCTCGCCCGAGGGTGGGCGCGGTGCCGGGCCGTAGCCGGCCCGGGCCAGCTCCGCCGCCTCCTGGCTGCTCCAGGGGGCCAGGACGGTGAGGCCGGGGCCTACCCTGACGGCGCCGGCTCGCTGGCGCGCCGGGGGGGGAGGGGGTGGTAGGCGCAGGCCCTGAGCCGTGGCGTCCGCTGGCACGAACTCGCTGTCGGGTAACCCGGCCGGCGGCGGGGGCAGCTGGCTCGCAGGCGCCGGCGCAGGGACGGGACGCCGGTCGGCACCGGCAAGGCCGCCAGGACCGGGGCGCCCGGGCGTCCCCTGCACCGGGCCGGTCACGCCGGCGCTCCCG
>JAKACE010000097.1 GCA_021821705.1 Actinomycetes bacterium
CATCGCAGCCGCCGAGCTGCTGAGCAATGCCGACGTGGCCATGTACGAAGCCAAGCGGGCCGGCAAGCACTGCCACGTCGTCTTCGACCGGGCGATGAGCGACCGCCTGCGCAGGCGCATGGCCATCGAAGCCGAGCTTCCACACGCCGTCGAGAGCGGCGAGTTGCGGGTGCTCTACCAGCCGATCTTCGAGCTGGCTGACCGCTCGATCTCCGGCTTCGAGGCCCTCCTGCGCTGGACCAATCCCAGGCTCGGCCAGGTTTCGCCCGTCGAGTTCATCCCCATAGCCGAGGAGACTGGCGCCATCATCCCGATCGGGCGTTGGGTCCTCCAGCAGGCCTGTGCCGAGCTCCAGGCGTTGCGCTCCGAGGACGCCGGCTGGGCCGGGCTGAAGATGAGCGTCAACCTCTCGACCCGCCAGCTACGGGACCCGGCCCTGGTCGGGCATGTAAAGAGCAGCCTCACCCAGCACGGCATCCCGCCTTACCTGCTCACCCTCGAGATCACCGAATCCAGCCTGCTGCAGGACACGGCGTCGTCGCAGGCCAAATTGAGCGCGCTGGGCCTGCTCGGGGTCCAGGTGGCCCTCGACGACTTCGGGACCGGCTACTCCTCTCTCTCGTACCTGCAACAGCTGCACGTCAACTGCCTCAAGGTGGACAAGTCGTTCGTCGACGGCCTCGAAAGCCAGGGCAACCGCACAGGGCGTGCGCTCATCCGCAGCATCGCCGAGCTCAGCTGCGCCCTCGACCTGAGCACGATCGCCGAAGGCATCGAGAACGAGGACCAGCTCGCCGTCCTGAGCCGCCTCGGGTGCGGGCTTGGTCAGGGATGGGTCTTTGCCCCCGCCATCGCGCCGGAGCGGATGCGCGAGCTGCTGCGCAGCGCCGGGACATCTGCTCATGGCAAAGATGGTGCTCCTGGCAAAGATGGTGCTCCTGGCAAAGATGGGCCGGCACCGACGCTCATGGAGCCGTTCCCCTCCGGCGGCCGAGGCGGTGACCGTGCCACGAACAGCGGCGCTGCCGCCGGCCATGAGCGCTCGGGCGTGCCCACCGGCGCTACCACCCCCGCTGGTCCAGCCGGTACCGGCGACGCCTTGGAAGCCCTCGCCGGTTAGGGGCCCGGTGGAACCGGGCCAGGCCCGGGCCGCGGTGGCGAAGGCTGGCCGGAGACAGCTGGGCGTTGCCCGGCCGGAGCCGGGGCGACCAGGGCCGACGGGGCGGTCGGGGTCGGAGGGGTCGGAGGCGGGGCGGTTGGGGCCGGAGGGCCGAGGCTGGGCCGAATGCCCTGGGAAGATGTCCCGGCCGACGCCCTCCTGCGAGCGTCACGGCAGTCGACGACCAACCGGTCGAACAGCTCTCTCGCCTCACCGGCATCGCGGTCACGGAACTCGACGCGCAGGCGCCGGCCGGCTCCGTCCAGGTGAACCGTAGCCAGCCCGAGCAGCCGCTGGAGCGGCCCCTGGACGTGGCGGACGCTCTGGACCTTCTCGAAGGGTAGCCATACGGTCACCTTGGAGAAACGTCCGGTCGTCGAACCGACGAGCGAGCCGCTCGAACCGGCGGACAGGAAGTGGTAGCTGAGGGGGGACTTCCAGCGCGCCCGGCGCGGCGGCTTCGACATGTCGAACTGGCGGAGCCCGAGGAGGGTCACGAGCATGGCGTCGGCCACGTAGGCGGGCCCGACCGGAAGCAGGGACCTGGTCACCTTGGACGAGCGCGTGCCCTGCTCCTTTCCCGGCGAGCCGGCGACGTCGACCTCCAGGCGGCACCATCCGAAGAGCCGCCATGCCAGGGGCTGCACCTTGCGCACGGCCTGGACGCGGGCGAAGGGGACCGTCTCGGCGATGGTGGACAGGAGGCCCCGTTTGACGCGGATGCCGTCGGGGGCGAGGCCGATGGTGAACCCGTACTGCTCGGCCACCCTCCTCCACGCCACCCTGACCAGGCCGAACAGGTACACCACCACGGTGCCGAAGTAGGCGCCCTGGGCGGTCGGTGATTGGCTGAGCAAGAGGATGCCGGCGACCACGAACACCAATGCCAGGAGCATGGCCCCCGAGAGCAGGGTCGAGCCGATGAGCTGGCCGGGCGGGACAGTTGCGACCGGGCTCTCCAACGGCTCGGGGGTGGAGATGTCCAGGCCGTGATGGCCGGCCAGCAGGCGCGCCCGTAGCTCCAGGGCCACCGGCTCAGCCAGGTAGGCCAGGCGCCCACCCGACCGGCTGGAGCCGGCCAGGCGCACCCGCAGCTCGGCCAGGCCGAAGGCCCGGGCCAGGAACGGCTTGACCACGTCCACGGCCTGGATCCGTGCCAGCGGCAGTTGCCTGGCGTCGCGGGTGAACAGTCCTGTCTCGATGTGCAGAGCGGCCGGGTCGACGGACCACCTCGTGACCATGTACTTGACGGTGCTCACCACCAGGTTGAGCAGCGCTATGCCGCCCAGGACCAGCAGCAGGACGAAACCGGCCCCCTGGCCCCTGGCTTGTTCCTCCAGCGCCAGCACGGCGGCGACCACGAGGGAACGCCCGGCTGCCACGACAGGAGTCAATGGGTGGAGGCGCCGCCAGTCAGCCTGCGCCGGCGCGGGCGCCGCCCTCACAGCCCCGCTGCCTTCGCCTCTCCGAGGGCAGCCAGCCTGTCGCGCAGGCGGGCCGCTTCCTGGCGCTCGAGGCCCGGGATGCGGGCGTCGCTCGCCGCCGCCGCAGTATGCAACTTTACGGTCGACAACCGGAAGATCCTCTCCACAGGTCCGGCCGTCACGTCGACCACCTGCATCCGGCCGTAGGGCACCACCGACTGGCGGCGGAACATCACACCCCTGGAAACGACCAGGTCCTCGTCGCGCTCCAGGTATGACCACGCTGCGAACCGCCGCCGCACGAGCAATGCCAGCAGCGCGCCGAGCACCAGTACCCCGGCCACGCCGCCGAGCACCCCGGCGGTGGTAAGCCCGCTACCCGCTCCGGTGGCGGCCATGACGATCGCAGCAACGACGGTCAGGGCGACGACCTCGGTCAAGCGCATCCGCCACAGCCTGCCCGAAGGCCGCAGCCACCCGTCATCGCCCGTTTGCGTGCCCGCCTCGGGAGGCGTGAGCGTCGCCCTCCAGGCTGTTCGGTCTGCCATCGTCCTCCTAGACGCTCGCCTGCCAGGGCCCCAGGACCGACGGTAGCCGACCGCCCTGGGCCGGGACGACAGCTACAGCCCCTCCGGGCCGGCCGATAGGCAGCGAGCAGCGAGGGCACGCTATTGTGGTTGGGCTGTCCCCGAGGCCCCATCGTCTAGTGGACTAGGACACCACCCTCTCAAGGTGGAGACACGGGTTCGAACCCCGTTGGGGCTGCCAGCCAGCCAGATCGCTTGGCGGCGGTGCCCGGGGCTTGGGCTCTCGCCTTCGAGGCGGGCAAGGCAGAGCGGTGCGGGCTCAGGGGAGCGATGACGTCTTGAACACCTCGACGGTGCTCGAGTCGTAGTTGGCCACCAGGACCTGACCACTCGCGGGGTCGAAGGTGACGTCGCATGGGAACAGGCCGGCGGGGACGGCCCCGAGGAGCGCGGGGCGATGACCGATGGCCGCAACCGTGACCGACAAGCCTGGAGATGGCGAGCCACCCCGGAATGCCCCCTTCGAGCACGCAGTACCACGGCGAGTTATCCTCGGGCGGGTTGTGCCGTGAGGCCGCGCCTCGCCGGGCCGACCCGGCACGAGACAGGGAAGAGCTCGACGAGGGGGGGGCTGGTTGGAGGCAAGCGAACGCGGTCGGGATGAGCCAGGAGACCTACCCGGTCCGCTCGGGCACGTGCCCACCGGCTTGGTGGAGCGTGAAGAGGTCGTGCTCAACCTGGTACAGCAGCTACGACGGCTGCGTCGCGGATCCGGCACCGCCGTTTTCCTGGTCGGCGCAGCAGGGCTGGGCAAGACCGCGCTCGTCGATTGGCTGGAGGGCTTTGCCCGTCCCTTGGGTTTCGTTGTTTCGCGTGCCACGGGGACCCCGATGGAGCGCAGCTTGCCCTTCGGCTTTTTCGACCAGGCCATGCGCGGGCTCGGGAGCGACGGCGACATCGCCGGGCAGAGCACCGGCCCCCTGGCTGGCTACGCGCGGCTGGCCCGCTTCACGCTGACCATGAGGTTGCTGGAGAAGGCTGCCGCCTCTGACCCCCTCGTGCTGTTGCTTGACGACCTTCACTGGTCGGACCTCGACTCCCTCGACTTCATTGGGTTCATGTGCCGCAGGGTCGACAGCTTGCCGGTCCTGGTCGTCGGTACGGCGCGCCCCGAACCAGCGGTTGGGTTGGACCTCGCTCGCGATCTGATGGGCAACCCCGCCGCTACGATCGTTCACCTGCAGCCGCTTTCGAGGGCGGGCTCCGACCTGCTCGCGGCCCGGTTGCTCGGCCAGGCGCCCGATGCCTCGACGAGTGAGCGGCTCTGGCAGGCGTGCGCCGGGTCCCCTCTGCTGCTCCGGGTCGCCGCGGCTCTACCAGCAGGCGGTGGGGGCAACCGGGCCGGGGCCCCCGGCCTGCAGGCGCCGTCCTGGCGTAGGTCGTCCCTTGTCCTCGAGCGTTTTGCCGACGTGGACAGGCTGGCACGCACCTACATAGATGCGGCGTCGGTGCTCGGCATAAGGTTCCGCCCCGACGACGCTGGGCACCTCACCGGTCTCGACGAGGATGCAATCGCTGAAGCCCACGAGAGGTTCCTGCACAGCGGTCTGCTCGAGGATCTGGAGCCAGGCTGGGCCCGGTTCGTCCATCCTCTGTTCGCCCAGGCCCTGGTCGACTCGTTGCCTGGGCCGCGGCGTAAACGGCTGCACGAACGGGCCTTCCGCCTGCTGGTCGAGCAAGGGGCCCCAAGCGCTCTCGCATCGGAGCAGGCGATGGCAGCCGGGCTCATGGGAGACCAGTTGGCCATCGAAGTCACTTGGCGGGCCGGGCGTGATGCCCTTCGCCAAGGGGCCCTCGCCTCGGCTGAACTACATCTGGCCAACGCCGTCGCGTTGGCCGGGGAGCAGGCTCCTGAAGACCTTCTCCTGGACCACGTACGGGCCCTTGCCGCACGAGCCCAGCCTGCTGAAGCAAGGCGCGCCTGCCAGCGGTTGCTCGACCGGCCCGAGCTTTCCGTCTTTGCGCGCTCCGAGGGCCTCAGGCTGCTCGGGCGAGTCGCGGCAGTGCAGGCCCGGCCCCGCGAAGTCGAGCACAATTACGAAGCAGCCGTCGCCGTGCTCGGGCCCGCAGACCGCGAGCGGGCAGCGGAGATCCTCTTCGACGGCCTCCTGGCAACGCTTGTGAACTCCCCCTTGCATTGGGCCCGGAGGGCTTGCGAGCAGGGTCTGAAGATGGCCGAGCCAGGTACTGAGCTCTACGCCGGGCTGGACGTGGTCCGTTGCTTCATCTCCCTCGTCGGCGGAGACGCGTCAGGAGCCGACACCATCCGGGCTGCGGCCGCAGGGCCTGTGTCCGGCCAGCCGACGGCCAACCAGTCCTGGGCCTGGGCCATGCCCGTGCACCTGGTCAACGCCTCGAAGATCCTCGAGGCGTTCAGCGAGGCGGAGGCACTTTTCGAGCACGAGTACCAGCGCGCCGTCGATGCCGGGGCCCCCTGGCTGATGCACGCCCTGGCCATAGCCTACTCCGACGCACTGCACCGGCTCGGCCGGCCACAGGAAGGGCTGGACCTGGTCCGAAAGACAGCAGCACTGGCCGGGCACCTGATGAGCCCCTGGCACAATCTCGCCATGGCCGTGCTACTTCTCGAGCTCGGTCACAGCGCCGAGGCGGCCGAGCACGTGCAGGTCCTACGCCGGCACGTCGCCACCGTGCCCGAGGACTGCAGCGCGCCGGTACGCCTGTGGCTCGGGCTGATGGAGTCGCGCCAGCTCATGTACAACGGCGAAGCCGCCGCAGCGTCCGAAAGGATGCTCGAGGTAGAGGCCACGGCAGCACGTACGGGCTTTCGCGAACCTTGCATAGTCCCGTGGGCGCTCGTTGCGGTCGAGGCGCACCTGCTTGCCGGCGAGCACGGGGCCGCCGGCCGTGTCGTCGATGACCTCGAAGCTGCTGCTGCGGTGCTGCCATGCCGTTGGCCGAGGGCAGCTGCAAGTCTCGGCCGGGCCCTGGTCACCGCCGAGGCCCTGCCTGCTCCCAACAGCCGGGCGGCGGGCGAACAGGGCGCTGCGGAGGTCGACCGCCTGTTCCAACAGGCGATAAGCGCTTTCGACGAGCTGCCGATGCCGATAGCCCGAGCCGAAGCTCAGCTCACGTACGGTCGCTACCTACGCAGGAACGGCCGCCTGCTGGAAGCACGCCGGGCGCTTCACACTGCGATGCAGCTCGCGACGGCAACTTCCAGCGAGAGCGTCGCCCGCAGGGCCCGTGGCGAGTTGGCGGCTGCCAGGGGTCGGCGCCGACGACCAAGCGGTGACCCCTCCGCCCTCAGCGCCCAGGAGGAAAGGGTCGCCGCCCTTGCCAGCGAAGGTTGGACGAATGCGCGCATCGCTACAGCCTTGTACATATCACCCAAGACCGTCGAGCACCACCTGGCCAAGGTGTTCTCCAAGCTTGGCATAAGCTCACGTCGCGAGCTCATGCGCAACTGGCCCATGCGCTCGCACTGACCACCGGCGCCCAGTGGCAAGCCCAGAGGCCGTGACCACCGTCACGGCCCCTTGGATGCGAATGACAGTCGAGGTCACGACACAACAGCGCCCTTGGGCAGCGCGAACAGCGAAGGCGCCGCAGAGCCGGAGAAGTGGGTCAGCTCGAGCGCGCCGGTAGCTGCGCCGATGTAGGCGACAACCTTCGATGTGACGCAGTAGGTGACGTCGTAAACCTTCGCCCCGCTCCGCTGTTTGAGAATGAGGCAGGTGGCGTGCTGTCCCAGGACCGTGCGCTGCGAACTGGAGACTGTTGTCCCGGCC
>JAKACE010000098.1 GCA_021821705.1 Actinomycetes bacterium
CGGATGGTGGAGTGAGGGGGACTTTGGCCGCGTAGTCACTACATAATCCTTGCCCCTCCGCGAGCTGCGCAAGTGTGAGCGATGCCGGTCTCATCGCGGTGCGCGGAGAAAGCGTTCGGGGCAGCCGGGCGGCTATTCGGCTTCCCCGGGGCGTGCGCGACTAGAAGTTGCCGAATTTCGTTGTTCGCTTGCCGGTCGCGAGGGCGCAGAGGCGGCCGACCGGGACCTGCCCGTCAGGTCAGAGGCCGGAGAGGAAGGCGAGCAGGGGGTCGGCCGGCCGGTAGCGGCCGGGCTTCACGTTGAGGGGCCGGGTGCGGTCGAGCACTCGTTCCTTGATAGACACGTCGCCGTGGAGGTAGAGGCGGGCGGTCGTCGACACGTTCTCATGGTCTTTTCTGGGGTCCCGCCTGTGCTCTATGCAGCCTGACGTGCTAATACGTGTCCCGCACAACTGTGCGCCACCTGGCTTCAGCGGCGACGGTTGACCCTGCCCATGAGCTCACGGTTGATCTGGCGGGCAGCTCCGAGCTCTTCGGTGGTCCGCGCGAGCGCCTCCTGCACGTCAAAGAGCACGTGCTCGAGCTCGGCCACCCGTGCGTTGGCGGCCGCGCCGGGCGCCTTCTCGACGTCCGCGAGCACCTCTTTGCCGGTGAGCTCGCCGAGCCGGCGCCGCAGAGCTGAGAGCTCCATTTCGAGGCGCCGCTTGTCGGCCTTCGCGTTCTCGACGTCTGCCCGCAGTGAAGCCGCCGTCGTACGGGCGCTCGCTGCGATGGTGCTCGTGTAGCGGTCGGCGACCTGGGGGCCCGGCGGGCGACCTCGGCACGAAGTTCTGGGTGGTCGTAGACGAAGCGCCGGCTCACGCCCGCCCGGCGGGCGAGGGCCGAGACGACCGGTGGTTCCCCGGTGGTGACCATGGCCTCGAGCGTCGCGAGCAGCCGGCCGCCTTCGCCTCGGAGCCGGCCCGGCGCAGGCGCGACAGGTGCTCGGCGGGCTCAGCCATGGCGGGCCTCGTCCTCGACGCCAGGGAAGAGAACCGGGCGGGCTTGGCGGGCAAGGCCACGGAACTCGACCGGGAAGGTCGTGTCGAGCGCGGCCCGGGCCCGGCGCAGGGTCGAAATAGCCGCCTCGACCTGAGCCCGTTCTTCTTCGCCGAGACCGACGAGCACCTCGTCGTTCGCAGCGATCAAGTGGCGCAATGCTGCTACCTCGCCCTCGGCGGCAACGTTGGCCGGTTCGGTGCAGGTGCCGAACGGGACCGCAACTTGGCCAACTTGCTCGCGGAGCGCCTCGGAGAGGGCTAGGGCAGGCGACCCGGGCCGGGACCTGTGCCCGTTGGCGTCGAGCTGGAGCGGCCCGAGCCTTTCCTGGGCGGCCCGCTTGCGTGTGGCAGTAACTTATGGCGCAGTGGGATATTGGAACTATCGGAATGGCTGTTGATAGGGGCGCCCAAGGGTATGGGGATAACTGTGGGAACCGAGGACGACCAAGGTCCTGGACGTGGTGTTGAACGCCGGTGGGCTGGTGACCTGGGGGCAGGCAGCGTCGCTGTGCATGCATGGTGACCCGTGATCGGCGGCACAGGCCGAGCCGGCACCTGACGCCAACCCCGGCGGAGCCAAGGATGGCGGAGCCGGGGGCGGCAGCGGCCTTTCGCCATGGACGGCGTCACCCGCAACTCAGATCGCGACTGCTGGCGACCGCCACTTGCCAACCAGCACCGCACAAGGCCTCGCTCCCGAAGGCCCCGGAAGCTAGGTACTTTTGTCGTTGTGCGTAGGCTGCCGCCGTTCCCCGTCTCGGGCAACGCCTGCAGCGAGGCTGTCTTCGCTCCCAAGTGCCGTCCCCGGCGTGGTGGGACCACGACCGAGCGGTGCTGGGGCCAGCCGCCTCGCCACCCGCCTCGCGCTGGCCTCCGCGAGCGTCGAGGCCCTACGCTGCCGAACCGGCCCTAGTGGCACCGGCAACCCCCACTGACGCCGGCGCCGGGTGCCGTCGTCGTCGGGCAACGAACGGCCTTGTCCTGGTTGACAAAATGCACAGGTCCCCGCCGGCCTTCAGCAATCGACCAAGGCCTTGCCCGTCGCGAGGCTTCTTGGCCTGACGGTCGGCACTTCACGTGGGTGCACGTGTGCCGCAGGTGACAGGGCAACCCTCGGGTGGGCGAGCGAGAGGCTCAGTACGGCACGGGCTTGTACCCACCTGGCGGCCGCGGTGGGGTGATCTCCAGGTGCAGGGCGCTGGGTGTCACGCCTCGAACCCGGAGGCCATTTGTGAGGGCGAGGAGCATCTCGACGGCGGTGTACTCGTGGCCGGGCTCGTCGGGCACCTCGGCTGCGATCGTGGTCCGCATCTGAGGTGCGGCCGGCTCCCCGGTAGGTGTGGGCAGGTTTTCTGTCATGGTCGTTCCTCCTCGGTGTGTAGCCCGCTCGGCTCCCGGGGACGACGTTGCAGTCCCGTACCCGGTGCCCGGCGCGGCCAGTTTGCTTGTTGCACCAGCTCCCGGTCGGTGACCGGGACAGTTTCGGGCCCCATGTCGTGCTACCTGTCGTCCTGTGGGGCGCGGCGGCTCACTTCGGCGGCGTAGGCCGTCCAGTCCCCGCTCGAGATGCGCTGCCAGGCTGTGGCCGCGCTTACGTCGATGCCGAGCATGCGGGCGAGGAGCGCAGCAGGGAGCTCCGCGGCCAGCTCGAAAAGGGCGGTGCCCCGGGCTTGGCGAGGCTGGACACCGAGGGCCTTCAGCCGTTGTTGCAGGTAGCTGGCGCTGATCGGGCGCCCGGGCTGGCCGCCCGGGAACAGCCAAGGCGATGTGGCCTCGGCGCCTACGGTGGCGTGCCCGCGCTGGTTGGTCATGAGCCCGAGCGCCAGGTCTGCTACTTGGTCGGGCAGGACGATGGGGACTTTCCCGAGCCGCAGCCGTACCCTCCCCTCGGAGACATCGAGGCGGTCGGTGGTGAGCCGGCTGACCACGGTGGTCTTCTGCGCGTAGAGGAGGACGAGCAAGCCGGCGAAGCGGTCCCGGGTGCCGATCGTGCCGTCGTGGAGGAGGCGACGGGCAGCCTCCCAGCGGGCCTGGCTGTCGAGCACGGAAGTGGGCCCCTGCCAACGGGTAGCGGGGAAGACGAGGCCCGTCAGGCGTTGCCTGGCCGCCCAGCGGACGAAGTTGCCCGAGTGGTAGTGGTTCACGCCTTCAGCCCGCGAGAGCCACCGCTCGAGGTCCCCTTGGCGACAAGTCGCTAGCGTCAGGTCCTCGGCGGAGAGCCAGTCGAGAAGCGAGACAGCGGCGCGCACCTGCTGGCGCAGCGCCCGGAGCTGGCCGTGGGTGATCGCCTGGCCGTTGCTGCGCCGCCGCAGCCGGCGCAACAGGTGCCAGACGGCGTAGCGGTGCAGGAGCTGGCGCTCGGCCGGGCCCTCCCGGCTGGCGAGCAGCCCGTCCAGGAGGCGTTCGAGGCGGGCCATGTTCTCGTCCCTTGCCGGCAGCGCCCCGGTCGAGACGAGCACGGCACGCAGGTGCTCCAGGGCCTGGCCCTGGGGGAGGCAGTCGAGCTCTTGGTGGCTGAGCTGCCGGCGGCCCGCGGCGACGTCGGCCAAGAAGCCAGAAACGACGCTTCGGCCGAGCCAGGACAGCGCCGTGGTAGGCGGGCGGGTCGCGGCCAGGGCCTCATGGAGCGGGCGCAACCCGGGGTGGACCGAGCCGTCGGGGGCCAGGAGCTCCCGAAGGCGCCGGTCGAGCCGGCAGGCCGGGCAGCTCCCGGGACGAGGGCGGCCTCCGCAGGCAGGACAACCCGGCCGGTACGCGGGAGCGGTGCAGGCCTCGCAGAGCGGCTCCAGGAGAGTGCCCGAGCAGATCTGCCCCACTCGCCGGCAGCTGGCACAGCGCGCCGAGCGCCGCTGGCAGGCGGGGCACCAGGGACGCCCGGTTAGGCGCGATGTCCCGCACGGCCCGCTCTCGTGGCAGATAGAGCAGATCGCGACGGGCAAGGGCGGGCAGGCGGAACAGAGCGGCCCTTCGGCCGTGCGGGCGCTGACTGGGCGCCGGCGCCCGCAGTTGACGCAGGCCTCCAGGTTGGCCGGGTCGGCGACGAGGCAGCCCGGGCAGAGCGGCCTCCCCTGTACGTCCCGGGTAGCGGGCTCGCGAAGTGCCCCGCAGCGGGCACAGGGCTGGGCCCTGGCCTTTGCTACGCAGTTGCGGCAGACCCTTTCGCCCCCGAGCGGTTTGTGCGGGCGCACCACCCGGTGGCAGCGCGGGCAGGCGGGGCGGGTGACGCCGGTGACGCCTCTTTCGTCGAGCCGCTCGACCAGCCGCAGGAGCGCGGGGACGGGGGCGAGGTGGCCTGCCCCGGTGAGCAGGGCGGGGTTGTCCTCCAGCGCCCAGGCGAGGCGCTGTTGGTGCGAGGGCCGGGGCGCCACTTCCCGCACCGTCGCCGCGACCAGCTCGGCGTCGACGTCGGGCTGGAGGGCGGTGACCCGCTCACAGATCAAGCCGACCGGGTCACGGCCGTCCCCGTCCGGGCAACGCCGGCACCGAGGTCCCCCGGCACGGTCCCGGGTCGCCACGCGCCGCAGTTCGCCACAGGCTGAGCACCGTTCGGGCCTCGGCCCGCAGACGGCGCAGTACCAGTCCTGGCCCACCCGCTGGTACGTCCGCAGCTCCTTCCCGCATTGGGCACAGTGCGGTGGGGAGACCGAGCGTGCCCCAGCGCGGCGCAAGGCGACGAGCAAGTCGGCAACCGCGCGAGGCGCCGGGGAGAGCCCGTCGCGGAGCACTCCCGGGCGAGCGCTCAGGAAAGTTGCGAGCTTGCGGGACTTCGCCCGCCCGCCGGCCACCTCGCTCACGGCCTCGCGGACCTGTTCGGCCCCGAGGTCGTGCTCCAGCTCGCCGACCAGTGACACCACGAAGCCGACCGGGTCTGCCGTGGCCGGGCCCACGTCGATGGTCACGGCTCGACGGCGCTGATGCGGGCCCTTTTCGGCCGGAGCGCGCCGACACCGGTGTCGCCGCCAGCTGCCTTGGCTTTCTCGGCAGGCTTGGTGGCCTCCACCGGCTCGATCAGCTCCTCCATGGTGCAGCCAAGGATGTCCAGCAGGGCCACGAGGACCTTCAGGCTGAGCCGTTCGGGCCGCTCGACGACCAAGCGGTACACCTGGCTGGAAGAGAGCCTGATGCCGCGTTCCGAAAGCGGGCCGAGCAGGTCCGTCGTGGAGAACATCTCGCGCCTCGCCATCACCTGGCGCAGGTGCCAGCGGTAGTCGAGCTTGGCCGTCATCGCTGTCCCCTCCTCTTGGGCTCGTCGTCGCCGAACAGCGGGCCGAGGGCCTTTCTCAGCTCGGCGTTCATGAAGTCGTCGCTCACGTGGGTGTAGATGGCGAGCGTGGAGTCGCACTCGTGGCCGAGCTGGACCTGGATGAAGCGGCGCTGTAGGCCGTCTTCGGTCAGGTGGCTGGCATAGGAGTGCCTGGTGGAGTGCGGCACCAAGGCGGCCGGCAAGCCGAGGGCGTCGCGGTAGGAGACGAAACGGGCGTTTATCTCGGGCGGCTTCACCCGCCCGCCGCGCTCGGTCACCCACATCGCCGGGTTGTCCTCGAAGCCGAAGCGCGGGCGGACGTTCTCCACGTAGTCGGCCACCGCCTCGACCGCCCAGCCCATGAGCGAGAGCACGTTGCGCCGCCGTGGGGGCTGGCCCCGCTTCGCCTTGCCGTAGCGGACGCTCAAGGCGCCGTAGCCGCCGAACTCGGGCGCAGCAGGGTTCCTCCCCCAGTCCGTGAGGTCGAGCTTGGAGGTCTCGGTCCGCCTGAGCCCCCAGCCGTACATGACCTTGAAGATCGTGGCGTCCCGGTAGGCCGCCAAAGCCCCCTTGCGTTTGGCACGCGCCGCCCGCTCGACCTGGTCGTCGGCGTAGTCCAAGAAGCGCTGCAGCTCCTCTCGCGTGAACGGCCGCGCCTCGGGGCTCCCCTCGTACCCGTTCAGGTGGGCGACGGTGTCCCACTCGTGGCAGACCGGGACGGGGTGGACGCCGGCCCCGAACGCCTCCTCGCACGCCTCCCCCCAGCCGTAGCGGGGGTCGGTCAGGTACTCGCTGAACAGACGGAGGTCGACCTGGTAGCCACGGACCGTCGAGGCCGAGAGGTGGCGCTCGCTCACGAGGCTCAGGGCCCACTCCTCGACGTGCCCCGGCCCCCAGTTCCAGGGGTACTCGTTGGTGGCCTCCGCGAACCGGCGGACGAGGCGCTCACGGCCATCCACGGTCTCGGCCCGGAGCCCACGGGCTACCTGCTGCGCCCTGAAGCCGCGGAGCATCGCTTCGAACATCGCGTCCTCGGGGTGCAGCTGCCGCACCCCGGTGACGAGCTCCAGCTGTGCACAACCTGTGAGGTCCCTTGCTCCCACGGCGCCTCCCTCTCTCCCGTCTAGGGCAGAGATCATGCACCTGATGGGCGCATCCTGCAAGTGCCCTGCTCAGGGCCTGTGGACGAACCTGCTACAACGGTCACTCCGCCGCAGCCCTTACAAGCTGACCAGGGCCTTTTCCTGCATCCGTTGCAATTCCCGAGGGTTCCGGTAGTAGACGCGGGTTGTTCGCGCGGTGTCGTGCCCGAGAAGCTCGGGTAGCACGTCGACCGGCGTCCCGGCGTCGGCGTGACGTTGGGCGTAACTTATCTACCCTCTCCTCGACGAATTACCTGGCCCCGAGCGGTTTTGGTGGGTCAGGCACGTAAGGCACGTTCGGAGATTGAAAGGCTGCCCAGACATTTAGCCTCTTTCACAGGGGTCCACCACTTGGGTGGGGGTCCTCGCGTAGGGTGCTGGGGCCGGTTCGTCCAGTTCGGCTGGGAACCTGAC
>JAKACE010000099.1 GCA_021821705.1 Actinomycetes bacterium
ACCTCATCGGGGGTCGGGAACTTGTCGTCGTCGCCGAAGAGCCCGAGCAGCGGGCAGGTTAGGTCCTTGGACCGGTCGAGCAACGAGGGCATGTGGACAGGGAAGTCCGCCGGGGGAGCGGTCACGACCGCGCCTCCGTAGCAGTCGACGGCGGCGTCGAGGGGGATCGAGACCGCCGCCAGGAAGCTCTGGCGCCCGCCCGAGCAATGCCCGATGGTGCCCACCTTCCCGTTGCTGTTGGCCATGGCCTTTATGTGCTCGACCGCTCCCCGAACATCACCCACCAGCCGCTCATCCGGCACACCTCCCCGGGCGCGCGCCGCCGCTGCGGCATCGTCGGGAGAGGCCCCGGGGGCCTCGCGGTGGTACAGGTTGGGTACAAGGGCTATGTAGCCCTCGGAGGCGAAACGTCGGGCCACCTCTTTGGTCCAGCGGTCGTAGCCAGGCATGTGGTGGATGACGACGACACCTCCGTACGCGCCGTCTGCGAGCGGCTGGGCGAGGTACGCCTCGATCTCGTCGCCGTTGTCACCCGTGATAGTCACGGTTTCGGCCTTCATATCGTGGTCGCTGGTCATGCCGGCGAGGCTACCCGGCTCAGGCCGCCGGTGGGCCACCAGGGCCGTTGCCCGGGCCGAACGGTCCCCCGCCCTGGGGGGCCCAGCCGGCCCGGTTGGTGCGCACCTGGGTGATGTCCAAAACCGACTGCGCCGTTACCGTGCTGCCCTTGACGAGGCCTTGCACGCTGATCGTGTCGCCCTGTGCCACCGAGAGTATGCCCTCGTAGTTGGCATCGACGACGGTGGACGGCACGACTTGGTACGTCTGGGTGAAGCCGTCTGCGCTCTTCACTGTCAGCGACGAGGAGCTGACAGACTGGACCGTGCCCTCTTGGGTGCTCAGCGTCTCGTACCCGCCGTTGGGCCCCTTCACCGTGAAGGTCCCGTGCAGAGCGCCAGCCATGGCGCCGGCGGAGGCGCCCCAGGCACCGAGGGGGCCTCTGCGCCACCGGGGCATGGGCCGCTGCGGTGGGGTATTGCCCGTCCCGGTCGTGGGCGCCTGCGACGCCGTGGTGCTGGTGGTGCTCCCGACTGAAGCAAGCGCAGCCGGTGCGCCTCCGGTGGCGGCCGCCGTCACCACCGCCGCGCCGGTCCCGGCACCGAGCACGACGGCGAAGCCGGCGGCGGTACGGGTCAGGCGGGAGCGCCTCCTGCGAGGAGGGCGGCCACCGGGTGGGGGCGGAGGCGGGGTGAACATGTACACCGCTGCGTTGGTGTCCTGTTCTCTGTCGTCCACTTCTAGACCTCCCTTACCGGCTGCCCACAAGGCGGGCCCGGTGGCACCGTGAGCTGGTTGGTGGCACCGGACGCACCGATCTTCTCCCTACAGCCTGAGGGCAGTATGAGTGCCGGCTGAGCTTTGGGTGCAGGTGCCTGTCACCAGGCCCGCAGCACCATGCCTGTGAGAGGCTTGGGCCAGAAGAACGTCGTCTTGGGGGGCATGCGCAGGCCGCCGCGGCCGGTGGCGGCGATCTGGGCCACCGTGGCCGGCCGGCACAACAGCGCCGCCTCGGCTCTACCGGAGCGCACCGCCCCCACGGCGGCGTCGGGGTCGTGCTCGTAAGCGAGCTCGGCGTTGGCCACACCGGCCAGGACCGTGTCGGCGCGGGTCGAATCCAGCGCCAGGCCCTCGGCAGCCGAGCCCGGGCGGGGTTGGGCCAGATAGGTGCCACTCGCCGTGACGACGGCCAGGGCACCCCGGGCCACCATGGCGGCCAGGATGTCGGGACCGATGCCCGGAGCGGGGGCCAGCTCGTAATCGCCTGCGAACGCCCTGAGCACCGCCTCGCCACTGCTTGCGCCTGTGACTACCCGGTGAATGGCCCTGACCTCGAGCTGTTGCTCGGAGAGCTCGACGACCAGGGCCATGACGGCGTCGGCCCCGTGCCCGGCCCGAACGGCCGCGACCGTGGCTGTGCTGGTAGCGCCCTGTTCGGCCTGGAACGCCAGCGCCGTCTCGTAGCGGTGGTGCCCGTCGGCCACGAGCAGAGGGCCGGCGGCTACCACGGCACCCACGGCTGCCTGGACGGCCCTGTCTGTGATGGGCCACAGTTGGTGCTCGTTGCCTGCTTCGTCAGTCGAAGTGGCGACCCCCGTGGAAGGGATGGCGCCGATGGCCCTGGCCAGGCCGACCTGGCTGCAGAGGCACCAGATGGGCGAGGTGTTGGCGTGGGTGGCGCGCAGCAGTTCGAGACGATCGGTCTTGGCCTTGGGCGTCGTCTGCTCGTGGGGCAGGATGCCCTCGCCGGGGGGCTCGAGGGCGAGGGCTCCGACGACACCGAGGGTCGACCTGCGTTCGCCGTTACTCGACAGATAGGTCATGCGGTAGCCGTAGAGAGCCTCGGCAGCCTCCTGGTCGAGGATGGAGCTGCGTTGCCACTCGGCCAAGTAGCGGGCCGCACCCGCATAGTCGCCATCTGGCAGTTCGACCCGCACGACGTTGTAAGGGCTGCGATCGAGCAACTGGTGGCGCTGGGCCGTCGTGATCACGTCGTAGGGTGGGCAGGTCAGCTGGCTCAGGGGACCGGCGACGTCGGTACGGAAGCGCAGTCCGGCAAAGGGCAGGAGCTCGGGCATACGCCCTGATTACCAGCCGAGGCCAGGGCAGGCAACTCTGCAAGGGTTGGCCCGGCGCCCCAGTCGGGGCCAGCACCGGCCCGGCCGCCGTCCCGGCGGGGCCCTGGGTATCGTGGCTGCATGGAACTCACGGGCTGGCGCGGTACCGGCACGGGTGACGAGGGCCGTCACAGCGCGCCGCCCGCATCCTGGCCCGCCCCGGCGGCCACCGGGTACAACGAGGCATGGCCCGACCCTGCGGACGAGGAGGCACGCCCAGGGCAGGAAGGGACCACATCGTGGTCCGTGCCCGCCCGAGGCGGACCGGCTGCGTGGCCGCTCAGGCAAGGGCCACCGGCTTCGGAGGCGCCGCCGGGAGGCGCCTTGGTGCCGGCGGCAGGCAACGACGCTTGGCCGGCTCCGTCCGGTACCCCCGCCTGGGGGGTGGCGCCGCCCGCCCCGGAGGCGGCCCTTCGTCGGCGTGGCCGGGCCCGCTCGGCATGGCAGCGGTTCCTCGCGGCTGTCGCCGCCTTCGGCGCCTTCGTTGCCAAGTTCGGCGCTCTGGCACTGAAGATCAAGTACCTCGGCTTGGTGCTCTCCATGTTCGTCTCGGTGGCCGCCTACGCGCTGCTGTGGGGTTGGACGTTCGCAGCCGGCTTCGTGGCGCTGATGTTCGTGCACGAGATGGGCCACGTCGTCGAGCTGAAGAGGCAGGGTGTGCGGGCATCGCTGCCGATGTTCGTGCCCTTCCTGGGCGCGTTCGTCAGCATGAAGGAAGCGCCCCGGAGCGCCTACCAGGAAGCCCTGTCCGGCCTGGCCGGGCCCTACTTCGGCACCGCCGCCAGCGTGGTGGCTGCGTTCTGGGGCCATGCCACCGGTTCGGGCTTCCTGACCCAGCTGGCCGCCTTCGGCTTCATGCTCAACCTGTTCAACTTGCTGCCCATGCTCCCGCTCGACGGTGGGCGTGCCGCGGCCGCGCTCCACCCGGCTCTGTGGCTCGCCGGGCTGGTGGGGTTGCTTGCGTTGACGTTCGTGGCTCCCAGCCCCGTGCTCCTGCTCGTCCTCGTCCTCGGCGCCGTCGAGCTCTGGCGGCGCTGGACAAGGCGCAACAGCCCCGAGGCGCGCGCTTACAACGCGTTGCGGGCCGGCCAGCGCTGGCTGGTGGCGGGCCTCTACGTCGGAGTTGTGGCCGTGACCCTGGCGGGCTTCCAGCTGACCTACGTGGCTCGTTCCCTGTGAGCGCGGGGCTGCAGGAACCGACCGCCCCGGCCCCCCAAGCGGTCTGGGCTCTCGACCTCGACGGTGTCGTCTGGTTGGCGGGTCGCGCCATCCCGGGGTCGGCTCAGGCCGTGGAGGCGCTGCGCCGCGGCGGCATGCATGTGGTCTTCCTGACCAACAATTCGGGGCCGCTCCTCAGCGGGCACGTAGCCGCCCTGGCCGGAGCCGGGATCGAGTGTTCGCCCGAAGACGTTGCGACCTCCGCCCAGGCGGCGGCTTCCATGCTCCAACCCGGCAGCGCTGCCGCCGTCGTCGGGGACGAGGGAGTGCACGAGGCCTTGGCCGAGCGGGGCGTGCTGATCGTTCCTGCGGCCAGCCGCCCGGCGGCCGTGGTCGTAGGGCGCACGCTGGCCCTCGACTACGACGAGCTGGCCGAGGCGGCGTCGGCAGTGCGCGACGGGGCGCGTTTGGTCGCCACCAACACCGACGCCACCTTCCCGACCGGGCACGGCCTTCTGCCCGGCGCCGGCGCCCTCGTGGCGTTCGTGGCCACGGCCTCGGGGTGCGAGCCCGAGGTGGCCGGCAAGCCCCACCGAGCCATGGCCAGCCTGGTGCGCCAGCGCTACGGCGGCGTCGACTGGGTGGTGGGGGACCGGGCCGACACCGACGGGGCCTTCGCCAGGCAGGTAGGGGCCCACTTCGGGTTGGTCCTCTCGGGCGTGACACAGCGCAGCCAGCTGCCCGTTGACCCCCGGCCGGACATCGTGGCCGGCGACCTGGCGGAGCTCGTGGCGGGCTACATGGGGGCCGGGCGCTGCGGCCCGGCCGGCACGCCCCAGGCGTGACCAGCCGGGCCGGGCCGCCCACCTGGGGGGGAGCTCAGGGGACGCTTGGTACCGGGTCGGGGAAGTAGGACAGGACCGGGCTCACGCCCCAGCCCTGGTTGCCCGGGCCGGTGCTCGTGTCTGCTGCCCCCTGATAGGCACCCCGGGCAGGGGTGCCAGCTCCACAGTATGAGATGTGACATCTCAATGCAAGAATCAGACGGGGTACGGAGTGGCAACGACTCAGTGTGGTCGTGTCCTGACGTGACAGCGCGCGCTGACTGCAGCCGCTTGGCTGGCTGCGGCCACTGGCCGGCACCCTTGTCAAGCGGCGTGCCGGTGGGGCCCGGCCTATGATCAGCGCCATGACGCGCCGGTTGACCGAGGTCGCAGAGAAGGTCGGAGTCAGCGAGGCCACGGTCAGTCGCGTCCTCAACGGCCGTCCCGGCGTTTCTGCGGGCACCCGCACGGCCGTCCTCACGGCCTTGGACGTGCTCGGCTACGAACGGCCCACCAAGTTGCGGGGGAAGCGGGCGCGCCTTGTCGGCCTGGTCCTGCCCGAGCTGCAGAACCCCATCTTCCCCGCTCTGGCCGAGGTCGTCGGGGGGGCGCTGGCGCAACTGCGCTACACACCGGTGCTGTGCGCGAGCGGCCCCAACGGCCTGTCCGAGGTCGACTACGTCAACATGCTGCTGGACCAGCATGCCTCGGGCGTGATCTTCGCCGGCGGCAATTTCGCCGAGGCGGACTCGTCTCACGAGCACTACCGCCTGCTCCGTGAGCGGGCGCTGCCGGTGGTGCTGGTGAACGCTGCCAGCGACGACCTGTCCTTTCCCCAGGTCTCGACGGACGACGCTGTCGCCACTGAGCAGGCCTACAGCCACCTGAAGGCCTTGGGCCATGAGCACATCGGCATGATCCTCGGGCCAGAGGACCACATGCCGAGCCGGCTCAGGCTGGCCGCGTTCAGGGCTCTGGCAGGGCAGGCGGCAGCAGCGGACCGGGTCGAGCATGTCCCGTTCTCGTTGGAGGCGGGCCATGCGGCGGGGGCCCGGCTGGTGGGCGCCGGCATTACGGGCATCGTTTGTGCCAGCGACCCGCTGGCCCTGGGCGCGGTCCGAGCCGTGAGGCGCCTCGGGCTACGGGTGCCCGAGGACGTATCGGTCGTGGGCTACGACGACTCGGCCCTCATGACCTGTACGGACCCCCCGCTTACCACCGTTCGCCAACCGATCGAGGCGATGGGCCGAGCGGCCGTGAAGCTGCTGGCCAGCCAGGTGGAGGGCACAGTGGCGGCGGCGGACCGTCTCTTGTTCGAGCCAGAACTGGTGGTCAGGGGTTCGACAGCCCCTCCGGTGAGACGCACGGGGCACTGACCGCACAGTGGCCGTGCTCGAGCCTGCGACGTCGCTCACGATTTGTGAGGCCGGACAGCGGTGTTCTTGCGGTGCGCTGTCCCGGTACCTGCAATATCCCGCAAGAGGCCTTCCTCGATCTGCTCCCGCCAGACAAGCTCCCGGTCGGGCTGGGAAGGAAGCGGGCGGAGACTTCCGTCATGGGGCGGGAGACTTCCGTCATACGGGAGGCCTCGTCGAGGATGTAACGTCTGGACGTACCAGGGCGAACTGCGCGAGCCCGGAGAACTTGGAGGTGCAATGGCAACGGTAAAGCTCGAGAAGGTGAGCAAGGTCTACCCCAACGGCCTGCCCGCTGTGTCCGGCCTAGACCTGGACGTGGCAGAAGGCGAGCTGATGGTGCTCGTCGGCCCCTCCGGCTCGGGCAAGACCACTGCCCTGCGCATGGTGGCGGGGTTGGAGGAGATCACGTCGGGGACCCTCAGCATGGGCGGCAAGGTGGTCAACGACCTGGCGCCGAAGGACCGCAACGTGGCCATGGTGTTCCAGAGCTACGCCCTGTACCCGCACATGACGGTGGCGGAGAACATCGGCTTCTCCCTCAAGCTGCGCAAGGTCTCCAAGAGCGAGATCGACCGCAAGGTAAAAGATGCCGCCTCGTTGCTCGGTCTGACCGAGTACCTGGGGTCCAAGCCGGCTCAGCTCTCCGGTGGCCAGCGCCAGCGGGTGGCCATGGGCCGGGCCATCGTGCGCGAACCGTCGGTGTTCCTCATGGACGAGCCGCTTTCCAACCTCGACGCCAAGATGAGGGTCCAGAT
>JAKACE010000100.1 GCA_021821705.1 Actinomycetes bacterium
AGCCCTTCCTTGAGGTACCAGGCATCCGGCGCCCGGACGTCGGCGATGGCCCGGTGCAGTGCCCTCTCGGCCAGGGACCGGTAGGCCTCGACCTCGATCAGCTCGGGCACTCGCCGACCGTACCAGCGCGCGGCACGCCAACGGGCTGCCAGGGTGCACTGACGACGCCGCGCTGCTCAGCAGGTGGCGTTGGCCACGGGCCCCGGCCTGTAGCGTACGAAGCTCCCACGGCAGGTGGACTTGGCCTGGTACATCGCCGTGTCCGCATCACGCAGGATCTCCTCGGGACGCTCGTAGCCGAGCGTGCTCATGGCGATACCGATGCTGGCAGTGACGACGACCGTCTCGTCCTCGATGTGGTACGGCTCGTTCAGGCTCTGGGAGAGCCTCCGGACCACCCCCTCCACTGCCGCCGCGTCAGCGTTCTCGAGCAGCAGCACGAACTCGTCGCCCCCGAAACGGGCGGCCGTGTCGGTCTCGCGCACCTGGGACCGGATGCGTTGGGCCACCTGGACAAGGAGCCGGTCGCCGTAGAGGTGCCCGAGGGTGTCGTTCAGGTGCTTGAAACTGTCCAGGTCGAGCCAGAGCACGGTGTACGACAAGCCCGGGCGCCTCTTGGCACTGGCCATCGTCTGGGATAGCCGGTCCAGGAAGAGCAGACGGTTGGCCAAGCCGGTGAGGCTGTCGTAGAGGGCCTGCTGGCGCAGCCTCTCCTCGAGCTGGCGCCGGTCCGTGATGTCGGTGACGGCGCCCACCACCCTCACCGCCGGCCGACCCGTGCCCGGCACGGCCAGGCCCCTCGTGAGCACCCAGCGGTAGGACCCGTCGCTGGCTCTCATGCGGTGCTCGCTCAGGAACGAAGCCGAGCTCCCGACCTTCACCAGCTCGAGCTGGGCCAGCAGCGCCGGACGGTCCTCGGGGTGCACCCGTCCGAGCCATTCGGTCGCCTCGTTGCCCACCTGATGGTCGGCGAAGCCCAGCATCTGCTTCCACCTGCTCGAGTAGTAGATGGAGCCGGTTGTCAGGTCCCAGTCCCACAGCCCGTCGTTGGCGGCCTGGGCGGCCAGGGCGTACCGCTCCTCGCTCTCGCGAACGGCGTGCGCCATCTCCTTTTCCCGCCGGTAGGACAGGGCCAGGTCCTCGCCGCGCTGGCGAAGCGAACCGAGCAAGGACCGGTGGTCGAGCGCCTCGCTGAACAGAGCCGACCAGGTGAAGTGGGCCTCCTGGTCGAGACGGGTACTGACAGGCTCGGCGACGGCGAGGAAGCCCCAGTCCGTCGTGGGGCTCTGGACCGGGAACACGCAGACCAGGCCGGTGCCCCCCACATCGAAAAGCTCCTCCGGCGGGAAGTGCTCGACCTCCCCCACCGCCTTGGCCAGCTCCAGCGAGCCGCCGCCTGCGTCGAAGGTGGCGACGACCTCCAAATTGCCAGGGGCGTCGTGGCCTGCTCCGGCGGGCACGCCCTGGCGCCCGGCACCGCCCTTCCATAGCGCCAGGGCTGCCAGGCGGACCTCGGTGCTCACCATCCAACGCAGGGACCTGGGGTCCTCGTCCCGGTTGTTGAGCAGGTCGAGGGTGATCTGGTAGTCGTCCCTGATGGCCTTGCGCAGCTCGTAGTAGGAGTTGTTACGGAAAGCGAGCTGGGCCTTGGTGAGCGACAGCGCCACCTGGGCGTTGCACTGGTGCAGGCGTTCGCGCACCGCCGGGTCGTCACCGCAGGCCGCCGAGACCTTGGCGCTCAGCGCCGCTGCGAGCTCAACGAGGGCGGAGTGCGCCTCGCGCGAGGGGGCGTCGGCATACAGGGCCTGGCACAGCTCAGTCAGCTCGACCAGGTCCCGGCCAACGGGGTCGCGGTCTTTGACCGCAGCGAAGAGCTCCGCCACCTCGCAGGCGCTGGTCTCGGCGTGGCTGCCCAGCTCCTTGCCCTGGCGGTGAGCGGCCGAGCGCATCGCCTCGAGGAACTCGGCTACCGGGTCCCCCCGTCGTGCCCCGGTGACCGGTTGGTCGCCCGAAGAGCAGCCGCAACTCTCGCGGGCGACGTAGGCCGTCGGCACGACGCGGCGCCCAGGGCGCACCTCCTCGCCCCTCACGGCCGCCATCACCAGCTCGGCGGCCAGGGCCCCGATACCCTCCATGTCCTGGGCCACGCTCGACAGGGTCGGCGACATGAGAGCACAGTCGGGCTTGTTGTCGAAGCCCACCACGGCCTGGGCCTCGGGAAGCCGATGGCCTGCAGCCTGCAGGCCCCGCATGAAGGCTACAGCATTGAGGTCGGTCGCTGCCAGCACCGCTGTCGCAGGCATCCCAGCGGCCAGGAAAGCCTCGACAGCGCCGACGACACCGTGCTCGAAGTTGTTGGTGGCCCGCAACAGCAGGCCCGGGTCGGCCTCGATGCCATGCTCGGCCAGGGCGGCGCAGTATGCCTCGTAGCGCTCGCGGATGTCGAACTGGTCGAGGCAGCCGACGAAGGCGATCCGACTGTGGCCGTGGGCGACGAGGTGGGCCACAGCCGCTCGGACGCCGCCCTGGTTGTCCGACACCACGGCCGGGCACGAGAAACCGGCCTCCTCGTTGCCGATGGCGACGACCGGCTTGCCTGCGGCACGCAGGTCCTCCAGGTAGGCGAGGGGGACGGCGTTGGCGATGGTCACGAACCCGTCAGCCGCCTGCCAGCCCACGTGGGCAAGGCGCTGCAGTGTCACGCCCTGGTGGTAGCTGCGTCCCGTCCCGGCCGTCTGGACTGCGAGGACACGCCCGCCCTGGGCGGCGACGGCCCTGAGGATGGCGGCGATTATCGGGCCCTCGTAGGCCCCGGCGAGGTAGCCGGACAAGACGCAGATCGTTGGTCCCAATGGGCCCGTCCTTTGGCGCTGCGAGCGACCCAACCCCTCGTGGGCCGGTAGCCCTTACACTTGTTGAATCGTCGCCGGCTCCTGGCGGTTTAGGTTTGGCAAGCAAGCACCCCTGCGCCGGCCGGACCGGAAAAGCACGAAGCCGCGTCGCGAGCGTCCCGCAACCTCCGGGCGCGCCGTGATGCTCCTCACCCAGAGCGACACCACCAACCACTGTCCTCGGTGACGAGACCGGCGCGCTCGAGCTCGTCCAGAGCCAGCAGGGCGGCCCCTACGGGGAGCCGACTGCGTTCGACAAGCTCATCGAGGCAGATCGGGCGTCTCGGGAACGCCTCCAGCAAGACACCCGCCAGGGCATTGGGGGCCAGGGCTGGCCCCGGGCCTGAAACGGGCACAGGAGGGTGCCTCCGTGCCCGAACGGTTGGAAGGCCGCAGCCCCGGTCCCTGGGGCCCAGGCCGGGGAGATCCAAGGCCTCGGGGAGCCCGGCGGCTGGGCACCCTCCAGCGGGCTGGCCCGAGCCGGCACCCCGGGCTTCGGCCGCATCGCCGGGACGGAACCTACCTGGTTGAGGCCATGCCGGCGAGCACGCGGACCGCTCAGCGGTGGGCTCGAGCAGCGCCAACACGTCGTCCGCCGAGGTCACCACGGCCGCCCCCGAGGCCAGGAGGCGGTTTGTGCCAGCCGAGGCGGGGCTGCGTACCGGCCCGGGGACGGCCGCCACCTCTTTGCCCGCCTCCAGGGCTGCGTCGACAGTGTGCCAGGAACCCCCCCGAAGATGGCTCTCGACCACCACCACCACCTGGGCCAGACCAGCGATGATGCGGTTACGGGCCGGGAACCTCCAGGCCTGCGCCGGCGACGCCGGGGCTGCCTCCGACACGACAGCGCCGCAGCGGGCGACCTCGGCCCACAAGGCACGGTGCCGACGCGGGTACACGACGTCGACGCCACTGGCGGCCACGCCGACGGTGGGGGCCAGGGCCGGCCGGCGCCCTGCGAGCGCGCCGCCGTGGGCAGCGCCGTCGATCCCCAACGCGAGGCCCGACACCACGACGACCCCGGCGGCAACGAGGTCCCGGCCCAGCTCGTAGGCGACCGCCAGGCCGTCGGGGGTGCAACGCCGGGTGCCGACCACCGCCACCATCGGCGCCGCCGCCAGGGCGGCAGGGCTGCCGAGGACGAACAACGGCCCCCCAGGCAGCCGGCCGCCCCGGAGCGAGGGCGGGTAGCCCGGCCCGCCCGGCCACAGCACGGTGATGCCGGAGCTCTGGCAGCGTTGCCACAGCAGCGCAACGTCCGTGCTACGCAGAGCCGCCTCCCATCCCTGTAGCCCACGTACGGCGACGCCCGCTGGTCGCGCCCGACCGCTCGAGACCAGTCGCCAGGCCCCGACCGGCCCGTGTGCTTCCACCACTCTTGCGACCCAACGCGGTGATGCGCCGGGCAGGCTCGACATGGCAAGCACGTAGGCCTGTGGCGGCAGCTCGGGGGTACCCGGGTGCGGCCCGCTCATGGCTCGCCATCGCCCTGCGCGCCAGCGCCGGGCCCGAGCACATCCGACCTCAGGGCCAGGGCGGTCAGCACGTGCTCAGCGCCCAGCTCGCCGACATGGCCTCCGAGGTCGGCGACCGTCAGAGCCACGCGCCAGCACCTCACCAGGCCTCTGGCCGTGAGCCGGCCGGACGCCAGCCTGGCCGCCAGGACCTGCCTCGCAGCACGGCTGAGCGGCGCCCACCGCTCGAGCGTCGCCGCCGGCAGCTCAGCATTGGCGCCTACCCCGCGAGCGGCCGATGCCTGCCTTGCCAGCAGCACCCGGTGGGCCACGGTGGCCGAGGGCTCGGGCGTCGGCGCCCCGGCGCCACCGAGCAGATCCGCCACCGCCGGCCTGCCGATGCGCACCGTCATGTCGAAACGGTCCAGTAACGGGCCCGATACCCGCCGGGCGTAACCGCCACGATGACGGTCGGGGCACGCACAGCTTCCGGGTGCTCCGTCACTGCCGCAACGGCAGCCGTTCATAGCGGCGACAAGGATGAACCGTGCCGGGAAGACAACGGTGGCACTGGCCCGGCTCACGACCACCCTGCCTTCCTCCAACGGCTGGCGCAGGGCGTCGAGCGAGGCCGGTGCGAACTCTGCCAGCTCGTCGAGGAAGAGCACGCCGTGGTGGGCGTTGCTGGCCTCGCCCGGCCGCAGCCGCGCACCTCCCCCGCCGACCAGGGCCACCGTCGTGGCGCTGTGGTGGGGGGCGCGGAACGGTGGGCGCCTGTCCAGGCCCTCGCTCCCCGGGTCCAACCCGGAGGCCGAGCGGACCTTGGCTACCTCGAGCGCCGCCTGTTCGGTGAGCTCTGGCAGTACGCCGGGCAACCGGGTAGCGAGCATGGTCTTGCCTGCGCCGGCGGCACCGACCATGAGGAGGTGATGGGCCCCCGCCGCGCACACTTCGAGGGCGTGACGGCCGAGGGCCTGGCCCCTCACCTCCGCCAGGTCGGGGCCCGGCGGTGCAGGACGGCTCGCAGCCGGGCTGGGCGGTAAAGGCCACGCCCGCACCCCACGCAGAACGGCAACGAGCTCGGCCAGGCTGTGAAACGGCCTCACGCACGGCCCCCGGACAAGGACGGCCTCGGCGGCGCACGCGCTCGGGACGACCACCTCGGTGCGCTCGAGGCAGGCGACCAGTGGCAGGGCCCCCGGCGCCCGTCGCAACGAGCCGTCCAAGCCCAGCTCGCCGATGTAGGCGCGCCCTGTAACTGCGTCGACGGGGAGCTGGCCGTCCGCTGCAAGCGTGCCGACGGCTATCGCCAGGTCGAGCACTGAACCGGCCTTGCGCAGGGCCGACGGCGCCAGATTGACGGTCACCCGCCGTTGCGGCCACCGCAGCCCGCTCGAGATTATGGCCGCCCTGGCCCGGTCGCGCGCCTCTCGGCATGAGGCATCCGGGAGACCGACCACCCGGAAGCCGGGCAACCCGTTGCTAACCTGCACCTCCACCACTACGCGGCGCCCTTCGGCGCCCACGAGGGTGGCTGACGGGACCGTTGCCAGCAAAGCCCCTCCCCTGTCCAGAACTGCTCCAGAAGAGGCCGCCGGCCGGCCACGAGCCGTCACCACCGTAGGCCAGGGGTCGGACGGTATCGTGTCGGCGTGCCCAGGCGAGCCCGCCCACGTGGCCGCCGCCCATGGCAGGCAGAGCAAGGCTCCACTTGGCGCGACCTCGGTGAGCTCATCGGTGACAGCGCCCTCGGAGCCGAGGGCGTCGAGGTCCGGCGGGTGCAGCCGGCCCAGGCCCTCAAGGCGTACCTCTGTCCCGGTTGCCAACAGGACATCGCCCCACGCACCGGTCATGTGGTGGTGGTGCCGGTCGCCGAGCCCGACCTGCGCCGGCACTGGCACACCTCCTGCTGGGTGATGCGTGAACGCCGCCGCCCGGGGCACTGACGCCTGAGCCGGCCCCGGCGGCCGGCCGCTCAGAACGCGCCCTGCACGACCTCCACCAAACGCCCGGCGACCACGCTGGCCACGTCGAAGCGGACCTCGGACCACCTTCGCTGGCCCGGGCCTGGTCCGGACCGCCTCTGCTCCGCAAGCCAGATGGCCGCCATACGGCGCAGCCGCGCCTGCTTGGCCCGTCCAACCGCCTCCGACGGCGCTCCGAACTCACCGCACGAACGGGCCTTGACCTCGCAGAAGACCAGCAGCACGCCCTTGCGGGCAACCACGTCGACCTCTCCGGCGGTGCGTGCCCAGTTGCGGGCCAGGATCTCGAAGCCGCGCTCCAAGTACCACGCCGCGGCCAGGTCCTCGCCCCAGCGTCCCAGGCGCTGCCTGCCTGCGGCAGCCGCCGCTGGGCCAGGGCACCGGTGCCGCCGTCCCGAGTTACCGTCGTCCACCGCGCAAGCATCGCGCCCGCCTCGGACACCCAGGCCCGGGCGCCGACGTCACGCGGCCGTCAGATGTCCTTG
>JAKACE010000101.1 GCA_021821705.1 Actinomycetes bacterium
TGGTCCTGTCCACCCTGCACACCACCAACGCCACGGAGACGATAAACCGCATCGTCGACTTCTTCCCCCCATTCCAGCAGCGCCAGGTCCGCATCAGCCTGGCCGGCGTACTGCGCGGGGTTGTCAGCCAGCGCCTCGTGGCCCGGGCCGACGGAGTCGGGCGGTGCGTCGCCGTCGAAGCCATGGTCATGACCGGCCGCATCGCCGACCGGATCCTGGACCCGAACAGCGGGTCGGGCGAGACCATCGAGGACGTCATCGCCGATGGCGAGTACCACGGCATGGTCACGTTCGACCAGAGCCTGTTCAACCTGTTCAAAGCGGGGGAGATATCGCTGAGGGCGGCCCTGCAGGCCGCCACCAACCCCCACGACTTCCGGGTGGCGCTGCAGACTGCCGGACTGCTGCCCTCGGTATAAAGCCTCGCACTGGCCCGCGGCCGCTCCATAGGCTCGTTGCTGTGGTGCCCGAACGGCTTCGGCCCGTACTCGAACCCGCTATCGACTTGGCGCGCCTGTTCGAGGAGCAGGGCGCTCACCTCTACCTGGTGGGCGGTGCGGTACGAGATGCCTTCCTCGGCAAGCTGGGGCCGGAGAGCGACCTCGACTTCACCACCGACGCGCTACCCGACCGGACCGAGCAAATCCTCTCGGGGTGGGCCGAGAGCATCTGGCTGCAGGGTAAACGCTTCGGCACCGTAGGAGCCTCCCGCGACGGCAGGCGCGTCGAGGTGACCACCCACCGCGCCGAGCAGTACGACAGTGGCTCGCGCAAACCCGACGTGGTCTTCTCGACCGCCCTCGAGGCGGACCTGTCGCGGCGTGACTTCACGGTCAACGCCATGGCATTGTCGCTGCCCGACCTGCGCATGATGGACCCGTTCGGCGGGGCGGCGGACCTGGCGGCCGGCACACTGCGGACCCCTCTCTCACCTGAGACTTCGTTCACAGACGACCCGCTCAGGATGCTCAGGGCGGCCAGGTTCATAGCCGGCTACAACCTGCAGCCCGAGGACGAGCTCGTCGCGGCCGTCACCCGCCTGCGGGGGCGCCTGGACATCGTCTCGGACGAGAGGGTCAGGGACGAGCTCGACAAGCTCATGGTCGTCGCCGACCCGGCCCCGGGGCTCTGGTTCCTGGTACGAACCGGTCTTGCCGAGGAGTTCCTACCCGAACTGCCGGCGCTTGGCCTGGAGCAGGACCCGCTGCACCGCCACAAGGACGTCCTCGCCCACACCATCGCCGTCGTACAAAGGACCCGGCCCGAGCGACTGATAAGGCTGGCGGCGCTGTTCCACGACGTCGGCAAGCCCAAGACCAGGTCGTTCGGCCCGGGCGGGACGGTCACGTTCCACCACCACGAGCTGGTGGGGGCTCGCATGACCCGCGACCGCATGAAGGCGCTGCGCTACCCGGTCGAGGACATCGAGAAGGTGAGCAAGTTGGTCGAGCTCCACCTGCGCTTCCACACCTACGGTATGGGCTGGACCGACAGCGCCGTGCGACGCTACGTGCGCGACGGCGGCGACCTGCTCGAGGAGCTCAACGAGCTGACTCGCTGCGACTGCACGACACGCAACGCGGCCAAGGCCAAAGCCCTCTCGGACCGTATGGACGAGCTCGAGCGGCGCATCGCCGAACTGCGCGAAAGGGAGGAGCTGGCCTCCATACGGCCGGACCTGGACGGCAGGGAAGTCATGGCCCGGCTCGGGATCGGCCCCGGGCCGGTCGTCGGCCGGGCGCTCGGCTTCCTCATGGAGGAACGCCTCGAGCACGGCCCTCGCAGTCACGACGAGGCGATCGCCCTTCTGGAGCAGTGGTGGGCCGAGCAGCCCGAGGCTCAGCCGACCGACGAGTGAGCCGGGGAGCCGGCTCGCGTCCGGCTACCGCGTCTGGTTGAGCGCAACGGCCCAGTGCGCCGGCCGGGGCGACAACGCGGGCCCGGCAGGTACGCTGAACGCCGTGGTGCCCACATGGCGATGAGTTTCCTGCCCAAAGCGGCGTCGGCGCGCGGGTCGGGGTTTCGGGTGGTGGGCAACGTCGACTACCGCTTGGCCCGCAACGTTGTCGTGACGGAGTACCGCAGGGGGCACCTCTCGCGCCTCGACGTGTGTGACGCGCAGCCGGAGCTGCTGCGAGCCGCCGGCGACGCCGGCACGGAGGTCGACGAGGAGTGCCCCATATGCGAGGAGAGCAAGGTCAGGCTCGTCTCGTATGTCTTCGGCCCCCGGTTGCCGGCCTCTGGGCGCTGCGTGGCCAACAAGAAAGAGCTGGCCAAGCTGTCGGGCATCGGCAGGGACCTCGCCTGTTATGTCATCGGGGTCTGCCCCGCCTGCAGCTGGAACCACCTGGCCCAGGTTGTCTCCCTGGCGCCGCGCCCGGCCTCGCGGGGCCGGGCCAAGTCGGCTTCTCCGGCCCCGGCCGCCGCCGAGCGCGCCAGCACGCCCGAGCCACCCAGCACCGCCGGGCGCTGACGCCGCTCGAGCGCCGTGGGTGGCGCTAGCATCGGCCCGAGGCCGGTAGCCGTTCGGCACTGGACCCAGGAGGTTCGACTATGACGCTTCCACCGGGTGGGCGAGCCCTCAGCGCGCCCGATGTCCGTGCCCGCAAAGGCGGCCACGAGCCACTCGTGATGGTCACCGCCTACGACGCGCCCACCGCCCGTGCGGCCGCAGCCGCCGGCGTCGACATCGTCCTGGTCGGCGACTCCCTCGGCATGGTTGTCCTCGGCTACCCCGACACCCTGCACGTGACGGTGGAGGACATGGAGCGCGCCACCGGCGCCGTCGCTCGCACCGGGCTGCGCCAGCTGGTCGTGACCGACATGCCTTGGACCAGCTACCACCAGGGGGAAGCGACGGCCGTGGCCAATGCCGCCCGGCTGGTGCGAGCCGGGGCGGGTGCAGTCAAGCTCGAGGGCGGCGGCAAGCGCCTGGGCGTCGTCCAAGCCCTGCTGGACGCGGAGGTGCCGGTCATGGGCCACCTCGGCCTCACACCACAATCAGTGATGGCCATGGGTGGGTTCAAGGTGCAGGCCAAGGCTGCCGACGAGGCGAAGATCCTCGTGTCCGACGCCATCGCCCTGGCCGACTCCGGCTGCTTCGCCCTCGTCCTCGAGGGAGTGCCGGCCGAGGTGGCGGCTGAGGTGACCCGCTGCGTCCCGGTACCGACGATCGGCATCGGCGCCGGAGCCGCCTGTGACGGGCAGGTGCTCGTCTTCCACGACATCGTTGGTTGGTCGGGCCAGCGGGTGCCCCGGTTCGTGCGTCGCTATGGCGAAGTGGAGGTGGTCGTCGCCGAAGCCCTCGCCACCTGGGCCGCAGACGTCCGGTCCGGTCGCTTCCCCTCGGACGACGAGGCCTACCGGGCCTGAGCCCGGGCAGCCCGGGCCGGGGGGGACCCCTGCGCAGGAGCGGCCATCACCCGGCCGGGCCGGTTCACGTCCCAGGCCCATGACAGGCTGTAGCCCCGATGGACCGATCGCGGGCGTCCGCTACCATGGCACAGCACAACCGAATACGGCCCTGATCCGGACGGACCGGAGCCCAAGCCGCCGGCTCAGCCCGGGCGGCTCGGCCCAAAGGGAAAGGTAGGTGAGCCGCTCATGCGGCCCTATGAAGTCATGGTCATCCTCGACGCCGGCCTGGAGGACGACGCCGTCCGGGCACTGGTCGACCGCTACACCAAGCAGCTAAGAGATGCTGGTGCCAAGTCGGTCAAGGCAGACAGCTGGGGCAAGCGACGCCTGGCCTACCCGGTGAAGCACCGGAGCGAGGGCTTCTACGTTGTGATCGAAGCCAACGCCGAACCGGCCGTCCTGGCCGACCTCGACCGCCAACTGGGGTTGGCCGACGAGGTCGTCCGGCACAAGGTGATCAGGTTGCCCGAGCGCACTGCCGGCCGCTCACGCCCGGCGGCGTCCTCCGAGAGCACCACCGCAGTGGGCGCCAACACGAACGGAGCGTAACAATGGCACAAGACAATTCGGTCAGCATCGTAGGCAACCTCACCCGGGAGCCCGAACTGCGTTTCACCCCGAGCGGCCAGGCCACGGCCACGTTCGGTATCGCCGTCAACCGCACCTGGACGGACCGCCAAAGCCAGGAGCGGCGTGAGTCGACCTCCTTCTTCGACGTCGTCTGCTGGGGCACTCTGGCGGAGAACGCTGCCACCTCCCTGGCGCGCGGGACCCGCGTCGTCGTCACCGGCCGGCTGGACCAGCGGTCATGGGAGACCCAGGAAGGCGACAAGCGCTCCAAGGTGGAGATCACCGCCGAGGAGATAGCCCCCAGCCTGCGCTGGGCTACCGTCCAGGTGACGCGCAACGAGCGCCGGGCCCCTGAAAACGCCAACGGCGACACCCACACCATGCACGAACCGGCCTACCACCGCCCCGCCCCCGAGGCTGCTCCGGCGGCGTACAGCCCAGGCCACGACGACGAGGAGCCGTTCTAACCGCGATGGCAAGGACAAACGACAGGGACCGCAATCCCAAACGGGCGCCCAAAGAGACGCGCCCGCGCGGGAAGAAGAAGGTGTGCGTGTTCTGCAAGGAGCACGCACAGTGGGTGGACTACAAAGATGTCGGACTGCTCAGGCGCTTCATGAGCGAGCGGGGCAAGATCCGTTCGCGCCGGGTGACCGGCAACTGCACGCAGCACCAGCGTGACGTGCAGGTGGCCATAAAGACAGCCCGCGAACTGGCACTCCTGCCGTACGTGCAGCGCACCGCCAGTGAGCGTGGACCGGGACGGCCCCGTCCCCAGCAGGGACGCGAGGAGGCGGCCACCCGCGACGCTCCGACCGATGAGCCGCCCGCTTACGAGGCCGACGAGGAGAGCGAGCTCGAGCCAGAGGAGGTGGACGCCTGATGCGGGTCGTCCTGCGCGCCGACATGCCCAAGCTCGGCAAGCGCGGCGAGATCCTCGATGTCGCCGATGGCTTTGCCCGCAACTTCCTCCTGCCGAAAGGCCATGCCATCCCGGCCAGTGCCGGCATAGCCACACAGGCGGCGAACATGCGCCGAGCCCGGGACGTCAAGGATGCCCATGAGCGCCAAGAGGCAGAGGCCATAGCTCGCAGCCTGGTTGCCCAGGTCATCCACATCCCGATGAGAGCCGGCCCCGAGGGCAAGCTCTTCGGCTCGGTCACGACCGCCAACATCGCCGATGCCATAGCGGAGCAGACCAGCCTGCATATCGACCGTTTCCGCCTGCACCTGGCTGAGCCGATCAAAGCCCTCGGCACACATCAGGTGCCGGCCCGCCTGCACGCCGAGGTGGAGTTCCCCGTCACAGTGGAGATAGTCAGGGCCTGACGCCCGATACCTCCGGCGACACCGACGAGCCGCCAAGGCAAGGACCGGGCCTTCAAGGCCCGGTCCTTTTCAGTTGAACCTACCGACCAGGCACGGGGCGCTGCTCAGACGCGCGCCATGTTGGCGAACCGCGTGAAGTGGTCCAGGAACGCCAGCTTCTCGGTGCCGGTTGGCCCGTTGCGGTGCTTGGCGACGATTATCTCGGCGATGCCCTTGTCCTGGGACTCGTTGTTGTAAACCTCGTCACGGTAGATGAACATGACCACGTCGGCATCCTGCTCCAAGCTTCCCGATTCACGCAGGTCGGCCAGCACCGGGCGCTTGTCGGCCCGGGCCTCCAGGCTCCGGGACAACTGCGACAGCGCGACGACGGGTACGGACAGTTCCCTGGCGAGGATCTTGAGGCCCCGGCTTATCTCCGACACCTCCACCTGCCTGTTTTCAGACGACCCGTGACCGGACATGAGCTGGAGGTAGTCGACGATTATGAGCCCCAGGCCCTCCCTGCTCTTGAGCCTGCGGGCCTTGGCCCGGATCTCCATGACCGTGAGGTTTGGGTTGTCGTCTATGAAGAGCGGGGCTTCTCCGAGCTTGCCTATGGCATTGACGACCTTGGGCCAGTCGGACTCATGGAGCCTGCCGTTGCGCATCCGGGCCGAATCGACCCGGGCCTCGGAGCACAGGAGCCGCTGTGTCAGCTCCAGGTGGCTCATTTCGAGCGAGAAGAACAGCACGGGTTGGCGCTTCTCGATGGCGGCATGTGAAGCCATCCCCAATGCGAAGGCCGTTTTACCCATGGAGGGCCTGGCGCCGACAATGACGAGGGCGTTGGGTTGCAGGCCGGACAGCCGCTCGTCCAGGTCGGCGTACCCCGTAGGGACGCCGGTTATGGCGTCGCCGCGGTTGTAGAGGGCTTCCAGGTGGTCGAGGCTGGCGGCGAGGAGCTCGCGCAGCGGCTTGAGCGTGTCGGTGACACGCCGCTCGACGATGTCGAAGACCATGGCCTCAGCGCGGTCCAGGGTGGCGACAACATCGTCTGGAAGGGAGTAGCCCATCTCGGCTATCTCGCTGGCGACCCCTATGAGCCGGCGCAGAAGGGCATGCTCCTCGACGATCTTGGCGTAGCGGGCTGCGTTGGCTATGGCCGGTGTGTTGGCCTGGAGGGCCACCAGGTTGCCGGGGCCACCGGCCGAATCGAGCAGGTCGGCCCGCTTGAGCTCGTCGGCGACGGTGACGGGGTCGGCCGGCTCGCCCTGGGCGTAGAGCGAGCAGATGGCCTCGAACACGTGGGCATGGGCGGGCCGGTAGAAATCGTCCGCCTTGCACAGCTCCACCGCCGACGAGATGGCGTCCCGGGACAGCAGCATCGCTCCCAGGAGTGACTCGTCGGCCTGGAGGTCGTGTGGCGGCACGCGCTCCAAGCGAGAACCTGAGGCCTGAGGCC
>JAKACE010000102.1 GCA_021821705.1 Actinomycetes bacterium
ACCGTCCGATGGTCTGGCCTCTGGCCCACCCGTAGGCGACGGCAGCGAACCCGGCGTCCACGGCCCGGGTCACCGGCAGGCCTGCTGCCTGTTCCGCCGCAACCAGCTCGGCCGCCACCGCCTGGACCTGGTCCCATCTCTCCCGCAGGCGCCGTCCCGGCCAGTGCTGCGACACCTCGACCGCGCCGGCAGGGCCACGCGCCTCGTAGGTGAACACCGAGACGAGCGCCGCCATCTCCGCAGAGCGCAGCCCGTCGAACAGGCCACGCTCGGCGCACTCGGCCACCAGCAGGTCCTGGGGGTGGTAGATCCGGGCGAGGCGTTCACCGGCGGCCGTGAGAGACCAACCCTGTACGTAACGCCAGCTCCGCAGCAGGGCCAGGACCCGGTCGAACTGCCGGGCCAGCGACTCCGCCCGGCCCTTGACCTGTTTCTCCAGGCGCTCTACCTGCCGCTGTGCCCGTTCGGCCCTGGCGGCGGCGCGCAGGTGCGCCCGCAGGTGAGGGCAGGCGGCGACGGGGAGCCGGGCGGCCTCGTCCAGGGCTGTGCCGGCGTCGGCTGGCCGCCGGTGCCGCTGGAGGCCGTGCCGGTCCTCGCCGGCCTGCAGGCGCTCCGCAACGCGGCGCTGGAACTCCCTGCTCTTCGGTGCAAAGGGCGCAGGCAGCTCGACCCGGCCCACGGCGAGGGGCGGGTAGCGGAAATCACGGGCACCGAGAGTCACGAGCCGCCGTCCTGCCGTCACCCCTCGGAGGCTGACCTCGCCCCGCCGGCGCTGGGAGGTCGCCAGGACCGCCACCCGCTCGGCGGCGCGGGCACCGCCCTTCTGGCGGCTGGGCACGACGACGACGTCGCCGGGGCGCAACTCCGCCAGCGCCTCCAGCACCTCGGCCAGTTTGGGCCGGGGAGGGCGCGCCTCTCCTGGTCCCCTGGTCGCCGTCACGAGCCGCCGGTACTCGAAGGCGTCACCGAGCTCGCAGGCGGCATCGGCCGTCGCGGCGGCGAGGTCGTCCCGAGCTGTCTCGAGCTGGCGCTCCAGGCGGACGATGTCGGCGTCGGAGCGGTACTGGGCGAACGAGAGGTTGAGCAGGTGGTGGGCCTGCTGCGCCGAGCAGCGCCTGACCAGGTTGGTGGCCATGTTGTAGGTCGGGTGGAAGCTGGATGTGAGCGTGTAGCTGCGGGCGCCGGCCAGCGAGGCGAGCTGCTCGAAGCTGAGGTTCGGGGCCCACAGGGCCACCGCGTAACCCACCTCGTCGGTGCCGCGCCTGCCGGCCCTACCGGTGAGCTGCGTGTACTCTCCGGGAGTGAGCGGCTCGACGCGCTCACCGCCGAACTTGGACAGCTTCTCTATCACCACGGACCGGGCCGGCATGTTGATGCCGAGAGCGAGCGTCTCGGTGGCGAAGACCACCTTCACCAGGCCGGCGGCGAAGCAACGCTCTACTGCCTCCTTGAAGGGAGGGACCATGCCGGCGTGGTGGGCGGCGAAGCCGGCTTCGAGCCCCGCCAGCCAGCTGCTGTAACCCAGGGCTTCGAGATCCGCGTCGCTCAGGTGACGGGCTGCCTCCTCCGCCACCAGGCGTACCTCGGACCGCTCGGCGCCACTCGTCAGCCGCCGTGCCTCGCGCAGGCATTGGCGCACCGCCTCGTCGCACCCGGCCCGGCTGAAGATGAAATAGATGGCCGGCAGCAGGCCGCGCTCGTCGAGCACCTCTACCGCCTCGGCGCGCCTGGGCACGAACAGGCGGGCTCCCCGCTGGGCCCTCCACCCGTTGTCGACCCGGGCGGTCACGGCTATGCCCTGGGGGTTGGGGCGGCCCTCGACAAGAGTGGGCATGACCAGGATGTCACCCCGCCTGCGGTCGCCGACCATGAACAGGTTGTGAAGGGGAACGGGCCGCCGCTCCTCTATTACGGCCCTGGTCGAGCCCCTGACGGTGCCCACCCAGTCCGCCAGCTCCTCGGCATTGGAGACCGTCGCCGACAGGCACACCAGGTCCACGTCGGCAGGCAGGTGGATGATGACCTCCTCCCACACCGGGCCCCGGTACGGGTCCTGGAGGTAGTGGACCTCGTCCAAGACGACATAGCGAAGGCCTTCGAGGCTGCGTGAGCCGGTGTAGATCATGTTGCGCAGGACCTCGGTGGTCATGACCACCAGGGGCGCCTCGCCGTTGATGGCATTGTCCCCGGTCAACAGGCCCACCTGGGCGGCCCCGTAGGTGCGGCTGAAGTCCCCGAACTTCTGGTTCGACAGCGCCTTGAGGGGAGTGGTGTAGAAGGCCTTGCGCCCCTGCGCAAGCGCCCGTGCCACCGCGTACTCGGCCACCAGGGTCTTGCCCGACCCGGTCGGGGCGGCAACGACTACGCTGTGGCCCTCGTCGAGCGCAGCCATCGCCTCGAGCTGGAAGGGGTCCGGGTCGAACTCGAGCCCGTCCACGAAACCCGAGCGGAGGTCCCTCGCCATTACCTGGGCCGGGTGAGGGCCTTCTGCGCGCACCCGACCTTTGTACCGCACCCCGCCAACGCTCTCCCGCCCCACCAGCTTCGGGCTGCCGGCCAGCTTGGTCGACGCCGGGACTTTCGGCCCCCCGGCCAGGGACAAAAGGCCCGGAGACCGAGCGCGCCACTGCCTGATCGGCTGTCCGGGTGTTTACCTGTTTCGTCGAGCCGGGACCGCCCGGCCAGACGGTCTACGACTTCGCCATGCTGCCACGCCTCGGCCTGCCCCTGATCGGGGCCCTGCTCAACCGCTCGGGCCACGAGGTCAAGGTGTACTCGGAACTGCTGGGACCGGTCGACCTGGCCGAGTGCCAGCGCGCCGACCTGGTCGGGATCTCCTCCACCACCTCGACGGCCCCGGCGGCGTACCGTCTGGCCGACGCCCTCGGGCGCTCGGGCGTACCGGTCGTGCTCGGAGGGCCGCACGTCAGCTTCCGGGCGGACGAAGCCCTCGGGCACGCGCCGTTCGTCGTGCGGGGGGAGGGCCAGCAGACCATCGCCGAGCTGGTCGAGATCCTCGCCAGAGGCGGTGGGCCGACAGACCTCGAGCAGGTGGCAGGCCTTTCGTGGCTCGGGTCGGACGGTTGCCCGCACCACAACCCGGCCCGGCCCCTCACCTCCCAGGCCGACTTCGCCGCCCTACCCTCGCCCGACCTCAGCCTCCTGGCCGGGCACGAGCGCATGGTCACCAAACCGGTGATGACCCAGTGGGGCTGCCCGTTCGACTGCGAGTTCTGCTCGGTGACGGCGATGTTCTCCAGGCAGGTGCGCCACCGGCCGGTCGAGGCCGTCGTCGGCGAGCTCGAGGCCCTGGAGGCCGAAAGGGTCTTCTTCTACGACGACAACTTCGTGGTCAACAAGGCTCGCACGTCTGCGCTGCTCGAGGCCATGGTGGCCCACGGGCTCACCGCCCCCTGGTTCGCCCAGCTGCGCGCCGACTCGGTGCTCGGCCCGGGCCGGCGCGGTGAGCTCGACCATGGTTTTCTGGCGCTCATGCACCGAGCCGGTGCCCGGATGGCCATGATCGGCTTCGAGGCGGTGACGGACAAGGGGCTGGCAGAGGTCGGGAAACGCTCGTCCGTGGCCACGGCGGAGAGGGCGGTACAGGCGTTCCACGACCACGGCATCGCCGTGCACGGTATGTTCGTCGCCGGCCTCGACAGCGACGACGCCACGGCTGCGGGGGCGACGGCCGGCTTCGCCATGCGGACCGGCATCGACACCTACCAGCTGATGGCCCAGACTCCCCTGCCCGGGACACGGCTGTGGGACAAGGTCACCGCCGAGGGCCGCCTCCTGTCCGACGACTGGTCCCTCTTCGACGGCCACCACGTTGTCATGCGCCCGGCGTCCATGTCACCGCTCGAGCTACAGCTCGGCATCCTCGAGTCGACCAAGCGCTTCTACTCCTGGCCAAGGGCTGCCCGCAGTGCCGCCCTGGCCGTGCTCACACAGCTGCCCAGCCTGCTCGGAGCGGCGCGTCCTGGCCTCCTGGCGTCCCTGCCCGCACTGGCCCGCTCCGCCCGGGCCGGGAGGTGGGGGGACGTCGCCCCGCTGCTCAGGGCCAAGATCCCGGCGCAGGCCAGGAACCGGGCCGTCGAGGCCCTCTGGTTGCCGGCGGTACGCCTGTACGCACGGCGCCAGCTCAGTGCCTGGTGGGCGTCGGAGCGCTCCCGCGACCACCTCCAGTACCTGAGCACCTTGTCCGCTTGAGCACCTTGTCCGCCTGACCCGTCCTGGCGCCCCGTTCCCAGAGCGCCCCGTTCCCAGAGCGCCCCGTTCCCAGAGCGCCCCGCTCCCTGGTCACTTCTTCAGCAGGCGACCGACCAGTATGGACAACTCGTAGAACACGATCATGGGCAGCGCCATGGCGAGGAAGGTGAACGGGTCGTTGCTGGGCGTGACGATCGCGGCCACTGCGCACAGCACGACGATGGCCGGCCGCCGCCAGCGCCGCCAGCGCGCACTGGGCACGACGCCCGAGATCATGAGGAACACCACCACGATCGGGTACAGGAAGACCAGCCCGAAGACCAGGCACACCAGCACGTAGAGGCTCACGTACGCGCTGAGGGTGTAGGCGGCGGCAACACCCGAGCCGCTCACGCCTATGAGCCAGTTGAGCGCCTTCGGCCACACCAGGATGGCCACGCCCACGCCCATAGAGAAAAGTGCCAGGGCGCTCAGCACGAACGGCACAGCGTAACGCTTCTCGTTGCGCCGGAGGCCGGGTGTTATGAACCGCCACACCTGCCAGAGCCATACAGGCGTGGCCAGCGCCACCCCTATGTAGGAGGCGAGCTTCAAGCGGGTCAGGAAGCCCTGCGCCGGCTCCTGGACCAGCAGGCTGCAAGAGAGGACCCGTGCTCGGTGCAGGTGGCAGAAGTTTACGTAGCCCTCCTTCATGAACCCGAGGACCGGGTTGTAGAGGAACCAGCCCGCCACGGCGGTGACCAGGATGGCCCCGGCACACACCAGCACCCTGCGGCGCAGCTCGGCCAGGTGCTCGAACAGGGTCATGCGGCCGCCGTCGCCGTCTCCCGGTCGCTGCTCCAGGTCCACCGAACCGGTCAGCTCGCGGCCCTCGTCGGGCCCTCCGGGTAGCGGCGCTGCGCTCCCACCGCCCAGGACAGGGGCAGTCATCAGTTGAAGGACGGGTCGTCAGGGGCGCCCGGGGGGACATCAGCCGAGCTCGCCCACGGTGCGACGGTGGCCGCCAGCCCGTCGACCTCGGGAGGCCGGCCGTAGTCGTACGCGCCAGCGTGCTCGAACTGGCCGTTGCCGGCGCCCGGGTTACCGGCCCCGTCCTGGCCCCCCAGGCCCACGTGCATCTCGGCGTCGTGCACAGCCGACTGGATGATGGCCCGGGGCTCGGCCAGCACCTGGTCGACCTCGGAACGGAAGGTCGAGGTGTACTTGCGCAGCTCTGCCAGGCCTTTACCGAGCGAGCGAGCGGCACCGGGCAGGCGGCTGGGCCCGAGCACGATCAGGGCGATAACGAAGACGACGAACAGCTTCTCCGGATCGATGCTCACTGCCCCGAGCCTATCGGTGCGGGGGCGCACCAAACCCTCACCTCGGTGCCAACCGAGCAGTGCACGCCGCTCGTCGAGGCCACTGCTCGGGCACAAACGTGGGCGATCTCCCCCAAAACGGGCGTGCCACTACGCGACGACGGCTGTCGCCGGAGACGAAATGGACCAGGGTGGCCGCACGGCGCCGACTGGCGTCGCCCCGCTCAGCAGCGGCCGGGAGGGACCTTGTAGCCGTCCCGAGCACTGCCGCCGGCCCCGTGCGGGCGCGGGCGTGCCCGCTCGACCTCCACACGCAGCACCTGGAGGCGCCTCGACTCGCGCTGCATGGCCGCAGCGAGCACTGCGAACAGCGCTGCTCCGGCACCACCGATGGCCAGCGGTCCGGCCCAGTACCAGTTCACGGGACCACCCTACCGGGAACCGAGCGGGCCACCGCCGGCGATGACATGTTCGAACCAATTCTCAGATTCGAGCTCGAAGTGGAACGCCAGCAGGTCGTCGTAGGTGATCGTGGGCCCGCACTTGGCCTCGGACAGCTCGGCCGGCATGTCCCAGTTCACGACCTTGACGCCGGCAGAGACGAGCAGCTCGACCACCCGCTGCTCGGCAGGCTTGTTGACCATCAGCCGGCAGTTGGGGCAGAGGAACGAGTAGGTCCCCTCTTCGGTGGCGGAGCACACCTGCACCTGCACTTCACGAGTCGTCAGTTCGACGTCTCCGCAAGTCGGGCAGCTCGCCCGCACTGTTGCCACCTTGGCGCTCCTTCTCTCAACCCCCGGGCCGAGGCTCGGGCCACTGAACCACTGATTGTGATATCGGCGTCCAGCCAAACCCCTTGAGCCTTGACCAACCCAAAGCCGGAACGAGGATGTCCAATTCTCGAACTTCTTAGCGCATGCCGGGCACGGCTTGTTGGACCCCCGTCCCCTTTGGGAACGATGGCGCCGGCTTTGGCGACCAATGGCCTACGGTGCAGTGTTTGGCTCACCGAAATACACCTGGTCGGGGACGGAGGCAGGCAGCGGTACGAGATCGCCTCCCCGAGAGGCGGCCGGCACCTAGATGAAGCCGGCCCTGCTCGGTGGCCAGACCCGCACGAACGCCCGCCCGACGATGTAGCTGGCGGGAAGTGGGCCCCAGTAGCGCGAGTCGTAGGAGTCCGCCCGG
>JAKACE010000103.1 GCA_021821705.1 Actinomycetes bacterium
AGCGGCCTGCGCCGGGCCGCCTCCAGGGCGTGCCAGGCACCCGAGCACAGGCCCACCAGCACCGTCGCCGCCGGCCCGCCGGGCAGGCAGGACAGCACCTCGCCCACGTCGTCCAGGGCCCTCGGCGAGTAGACCACGTCGGGCTTGACCCCCGGCCTCCCGGGGCTGTCCCCCAGGCCAGAAAGGTCCACCCGCAGGGCGGCCAACCCCTGGGCGGCCAGGCGCCGCGACAGCTCGGTCCACAGGTTGGCCGGCCCGGCGTGGTCCACCTGTCCCGAGTTGAGGAAGACCGCCGTCACGGCCGGCCGCGGCAGCCCGGCCGGAGCGGCCAGCACGCCGAAAAGGCCCGTGGGACCGAGCGCGACGGCCTCCTCCTCCACCGTGCCCATGCCATTGCCCGTCGGCGCCTGCAGGACGGCCCGGGCCCGCGCCGTCGGGACCAGGGGACGGGCGGCCTCCGGGGCCTCCCGGCACAGCCAGGCCACCACGTCGTCGAGCACCGGCTCGGGCAGCTGCGGCACCAGCGGCCAGACGCTCAACAGGCGCTCCTGGCCCTCCACCGTCGACCACCGCGCCCCCTCCGCCTCCAGGCGCGCCCTGGCCCCGGCCCGCAGGGGCCGGCCGGCCCGCTCGAGCACCAGGCAGCGCTCGGCCAGGCGCCCGGGGGCGTCCTGCAGGCGCAGGGCCGAGACCGCCGCCGCCTCGGCGGCGCCGAAAGCCGTGCCCAGGACCTGGGCCCCCTCCTCCAGGTCCATGGCCTCGGGCCCGCACCCGTTGTCCTGGGTGTAGACGGCCATCAGCAGCTGCTGTTCCCTCAGGTAGGAGCGCCCGCTGTCCAGGGGGTCCCAGAGGACGAGGCTGCCGAGGCCCAGTTCGGCCGCCACTGAGGCCGCGACCGTGGCCCCCAGGCGCATGGCCACCACGTCCACCCGGGTGGCCCCGGCCTGACGCAGCCCGACCCTCCCCTGGCGCACGGAGGCCTGCCACCCCTCCAGTGCCCCCCCGGCCCAGGCCGCGGAGTCCCCCGTGCCGTAGAGGTCGACCTGGAGCGCGGCCAGCCCGGCCGCGGCCAGTGCCCGGGCCAGCGCCCGGTACGCCCGTCGCACGGCCTGGGCCTCGACACCGACGGGCGGGACCAGCAGCACGCCCCCACGCGCCAGCCCGTCCGCGGGCGTGGCCCAGCGGCAGAACAGGGGGTGCTCGGCCGGCCCGGCCCACCCGCGGAGCGCCACCGTGGTCGTCGGCGCACCGGCCCTCGTGGCTGTGGAGGTCTCGATGAGAACGAGCTTAATGGTGCCCGGGCACCGGGCCCGGTGCGGGAGGCAGGTACACCGGCTGCGGGTAGCATGCGGCCCGTGCCCGCTGAGGAACCCGGGCCCGTGCTCGTGGTGGTACCAGCCCGCAACCGTCGCCCGCTGGCCCTGCAGGCCGTGCGCTCCGTGCTCGACCAGACCTACTCTGACCTGCGCTGTCTCGTGATCGACGACGCATCGACCGACGGCACGGCACAGGCCCTGGCAGCCGTCGGCGACCCCAGGGTGGAGGTTGTGGTCAACGAGCGGCCGGCGGGCGCCTCGGCCGCCCGCAACCTGGCCCTGGCTGCGGTAAAAGGCGAAACCTGGGTGGCCTTCCTGGACTCCGACGACCTGTGGGCACCCACCAAGCTGGAGCGGCAACTGGCGGCCCTGGCAGCCCACCCGGGCGCCGGGTGGGCTGCGACCGCCTGTGTCAACGTCTCCGTCGACCTGGACGTGGTGCACGCCCTGCGGATGGCCACCGGGGGCACCACCGGCGACTTGCACTGTTACGGGGTAGACCAGCTGCGGCCCATGCTGGCCGAGGAGAACGTCCTGCCCGCCGGCAGCACCACCGTCATGGCTTCGGCCGCCCTGCTGGCGGAAGTGGGCGGCTACGACACCGGCCTCACCACATGTGAGGACTGGGACCTGTGGGCCAGGCTCGCCCGGCACGCCCCGCTGGTCTACGTCGACGCACCACTTGCCGCCTACCGGATCTGGAGCGGCCAGAGCTCGGTCGACGTGGCTGCTTTCGTGCGCGACGCGGCCCGGGTCCGTGCCCGGCACTACCCCGAGCTGGGCCCCCTGCCCGGTTCCTACGCCGCCCGGTGGCAGATGGAGGCTGGCTGGCGCTACGTGACGGCCCGGCGGCGGGGCCGGGCCGCAGCCAGCTACCTGCGCGCCGCCTGGCTGGGCCGGCTACCCGGTCAGTTGGCGTACGCCCTGGCGGCCCTGGTCGACCCGGCGGCGGTGCACCGGCACCTGGGACGCGCCCAGCGCCGGGGCCTCCTGCCCGAGGGGTGGGAGGACCAGGCCCGGGCCTGGCTCTCCCCCTACCGCCAGGGCCCCGCCCTGCCCCCCTGAAGCGCTCAGGGATTCCTGGCCGGCCCCCGTGTGAAGAACTCGAGCGGCAACGCCCCCGGCCCCCGCCGGGCCGCCCCCGCCCTGTCGCCCACGAAGCCGCCCACGAGCTCCGCCCCCCGGTATGGGCTGAGCACGCGTGTCCAGGAGGGCCAGTGGCTGGCGTAGGGGAACTCGGAGACCCACTCCCGCACCAGCTCGGCCACCCCGGGCACGGGGTAGCGGACCAGCTCGGCCAGGGCCTGGTGCTCCGCCCGCACCCGGTGGTAGAGGGCCACCACACCCGCCCGGCGACGGTGCTCGGCGTCCACGTGCAGGCGGGGGTCGGCCACCACGGCCCAGCCCCGCTCCAGCACCCGCCACATCCACTCCTTGTCCTCACAGGCCCCCAGGCCCTCGTTGAAGGGCTCGCTCTCCCAGGTGGGGCGCCGCCAGGACGAGGCGGTGTTCGACATGCCCCAGGAGAGGTTGGCGCTGAGGGCAGGCAGGGGCAGGCGGTATGTGACCGGGCCGTCGAGGGGCACCCCGTCGGGACCGCACGTCTCCCCCATGGTGGCCACCACCTGGGGGTCGGCGTAGGCCTCCAGTGAGTGCTCGACCCACTGCCGGCCCGGGGCCACCCGGTGGGCCGACAGGGCGAAACAGATGTCGCCCGAGCCTTCGGCCGCGCCCACGTTGAGCGCCCGCCCGTAGCTGAAGCTGGCCGGTGGCATCTGCACCACCTTGTCGCAGTAGGGACGGGCCAACGCCACCGTGGCGTCGGTCGAGCCCGAGTCGACCAGTACCACCTCGACCTCGACCGTCTGGTCGCGCAGGCTGCGCAGGGCGGCCACGATGGTGGGGGCCATGTCGCGCGCCCGTACGATGACGCTGGCCCGCAGCAGGCCCTGACGGGAAGGGACCTGCCCACCGGGCTCCCCGAGCGCCTCGGGCCAGCGGGCCGTGCCCATGCACCTGACGCCGGCCCCGCCGCTCCGGGCAATTTCCACGCCCCCCTGCAGGGGCGGCACCAACCCGGACCGTCTGGCCCCCCGAAGGCTGGTCGAGAACATTAACCGTATCTTAACCGACCGCTACGACAGTCAGCCCGCGCCCGGAGGGTATTTGCAAGGGGCCGAAGCAGCTGTGAACGGACCGTTACAAATGACACCTTTTTGGCATATCTGACCGGTTTGGGAGTGCTTTGCCGTGCTCGGTCGCCATGGGCGTCGGGGAAGCCACGCTCAGGGACGGGGGAACAGCGACCGCTCCACCAGGGCGAAGACTATGTGCTCCGCCGTCAGCTGCAGCTCCTGGATCTTGGCTGTCTCGTCGGCCGGCATCGCCAGCACGAAGTCCGCCACCCCCATGTCCCGGGGGTCGCGGCCGGTGACGGCCACCGTGGTGATGCCCAACTGCCGGGCCGCCTCGATGGCCTTCACCACGTTGGCGCTCCGGCCCGAGGTGGAGATGCCGACCAGCACGTCGCCCGGCCGGCCCAGTGCCTGGACCTGGCGGGCGAAGACGAGCTCGTACCCGTAGTCGTTGCCGATGGCGGTGAGGGCCGAGGTGTCCACGGTCAGCGCTATGCCCGCTGCCGGGGCGCGGTCGTAGTTCTGGCGGCCGACGAGCTCGGCGGCCATGTGCTGGGCCTCGGCGGCCGAGCCTCCGTTACCGCAGAAGAGGACCTTGCCCCCGGCCCGCAGCCGCTCGGTCACCATGGCCGCCACCTCCGCCAGTGCCCCGGCGCGTTCGGGCGCGGCCAGCTCGGCCAGTGCCGTCTGCAGCTTTGCCAGCTCCCCGGTCGCGAACTCCACCGCCGCTTCCTGGTCCATCGCTCACCTCCTGGTCGGGCCGGCACCGGGCCGGCGTCGGGAGCGAGCCCGTGGCCCGGGCGCGCATTGTTTCTCAGGGTACTTGGCTGAAGCTTTCAGGCTGGCTGCCTGAGGACCGGGCCGGGCGCCCGGTCAGACCTCGTGGCCGGCGCCGGGACGGTAGCTTCTGGGCGTGGCTGCCTTCGACGCCTTCTTCCTCGACCGGGACGGCACCATCAACCGCAAGGCTGCCGAGGGCTCATATGTCACCTCCCCTTCCGAGCTGCACCTGCTCCCCGGGACCGGGCCCGCAGTGGCGGCCCTCAACGCCAGCGGGGCCAAGGTCTTCGTTGTCACCAACCAGAGGGGGGTGGCGAGGGGGCTCATGGGCCCAGCCGACGTGGAGGCCGTCGACGCCCAGCTCGACCGGCTCCTGGCCGCCCACGGGGCGCATGTCGACGCCTACTACGTCTGCCCCCATGAGACCGGGACCTGCGACTGCCGCAAGCCCCTGCCCGGCCTGTTACTGCAGGCCCTGGCCCGGCACCCCGGGCTGTCCCCGGCCCGCTGCGTCATGGTGGGCGACGCCGAGACCGACGTCGATGCCGGCCTCGCTGCGGGCACCCGGGCCGTCCGCCTGGCCCCGGGGGGCACCCCGAGCCGGGCCGAGGCCTGCTACCCCGACCTGGCCGCCGCCGTAGCCGCTCTGCTGGCCTGACGCCACGTCCACCCGGCCCGGGACCGCTCGCGGCTTCGGGCATTTCCCCGATGTCCGGTCCTTCGGACGCGTGCCGACGGCCCTCTCGGGTAGATTCCGCTGCGAGCGGCTAGAGACCGACGCTTGGCGCCGGGCCCCGACTGGCCCCCACCCGCCGGGCTTCCACAGCACGAAAGGCCAGCACCGTGAGCGCCACTGAGACCGACTTGGCCTCCACTTCACCCAACGAGCCCCATGGCACTGCCGGGCAGGCACCGACCGGCACCGTCAACCTGATGGGCCTCCTCCTGCATGACCTCACCGAGCGCGAGCTCGTGGACCACGTGGTGCACGCGGCGACCTCCGGCCGGGGCGGTTGGATGGTCAACCCCAATGTGGACGTCCTGCGCCAGGTGGTGGCGGACCGCTCGGTGCGTGCCCTGGTTGAGGGGTGCGACCTCGTGGTCGCAGACGGCATGCCCCTGCTCTGGGCGGCCGCTGTCCGGGGGACGCCGCTGCGGCAGACGGTGCCCGTCTCCGACGCTATCTGGCCCCTGTGCGAGGAGGCTGCCCGGCGCTCGGTCCCCGTCTTCCTCCTCGGAGGAGCACCGGGGTCGGCCGAGGCCGCAGCCAGTGTGCTGGCCGACCGGTACCCGGGCCTCGTCGTGTCGCACATGTCACCCCCTGTGGGCTTCGACCGGGACCCTGCGGCCATGGACGCCGTACGCCGAGGGCTGCGCGAGGCCCGGCCCGGCCTGGTCTTCTGCGCCTTCGGCTTCCCCAAGCAGGAAAGGCTGACCACCCAACTGCGCTCCGAGCTGCCCGGCGCCTGGTTCATCGGCTCAGGAGGGACGTTCTCAATGGTGGCCGGGGACACGCCCAAGGCCCCCCCCTGGGTGCGCCGGCTGGGCTTGGAGTGGGCACACCGTCTGCGCCTGGAGCCCCGCCGGCTCTTCCACCGCTACGTCGTCGACGACCTCCCGTTCGCCCTGCGCCTGCTGACGTGGGCAGTGGTGGCCCGGGCCCGGTCATCGGCCGGCAGGGGGAGCCGCCGCGGGGGTGACCGGTGAGGGCCCCGTGCGTGGTGAGGGCCCGCACCCCTCTCCGCATCAGCTTTGCAGGAGGAGGCACGGACGTGGCGCCCTTCCCCGAGACCGAGGGTGGCGCCGTGCTCTCGGCCACCATCGACCGCTACGTACTGGGCTCCCTGGTGACCCACGAGGCGGGCCACATGCGAGTGGAGTCCCTGGACTACGGGGTGAGCCTGGAGCTGGCCCCCGGCGAGGACTTCGCCTCCGACGGCAAGCTCGACCTCGTCAAGGCGGCCATCAAGAGGGTGTGGCGGGAGGACGAACGGGGCTATGGCATAGTGCTGTCCTCTTCCGCCCCACCGGGCTCGGGCCTGGGTTCGTCCTCGGCCATGGTGGTGACAGTCGTCTCACTGCTCAACGAGTACTACGGCGTGGCCATGGGAGAGTACGAGGTAGCCCAACTGGCCGCCCTCATCGAACGCGAGGACATGGGCATCACCGGGGGCCTCCAGGACTATTACGCCGCCGCTTTCGGGGGCTTCAACTACATAGAGTTCGCCGACCAGGTCATCGTCAACCCGCTGCGGGTCCGGGAGGAGGTGATGGGGGAACTGGAGATGAACCTCCTGCTCTGCTTCACCGGGGCAACCCGGCGGTCCGACGACATCATCTCCGACCAGACCCAGCGCTACACCCGGGCCGAGGTGGACTCCCTCTCCGGCCTCCGGGAGCAGAAGAAGTTGGCGAGCGCCATGAAGGCGGCCCTGCTGAGGGGCGAACTGGACGACTTCGGCGAACT
>JAKACE010000104.1 GCA_021821705.1 Actinomycetes bacterium
GGGCAGTGGAAGTAGGTTACCGAGGGGTCGCGCCCGACGTGGTCCTCGGCCATCTCCAGGGCATCGGCCAGCGTCGAGGCGGGCCTGAACCCCATACGCCTGACTGCGCGCCGGTTGCCTCCCACGATTATCGTCGCCCCGGCGTACTCGAGGGCGTGGGCTCCCCAGTACCACATGTAGAGCGGGTGGACACCGTGGTAGGCGTAGCTGGTGCGGTACAGGTGGCGGTACCAGTCGTCGGTTGCGAAACGCTCCTCGTACGTCTTCTCGATCTCGAGGGGGTCGGTGGTGGCGGACAGCACCTCTTCGAAGAAGTCGATGTACGAGGGGTGGTGCACCGGGTGGAAGGCCCAGGGCGTCGGGTGGGAGACGATTATCACACCGCCTGGGCGTACAAGTGGCTTGCCGATGTACATGTTGAACCAGTAGCCGAGGCTCATGCACATGACCAGCAGCGGGTTCATAATCGAGTTGACGTTGTAGGGCCCGATGTGGGGGAGCCCGAACACGACCACGTCGCTCTGGCCCTCGACGTCGACGACCTGCTGGCGGTGGAGGTTGGCGATCGTCCGGGTGTGGACCGCCTCCACTTCGCCCGCCTGCACGCTCGTCATCTGGTGCGGCGCCTTTATCGAATGGAAGATGTTGCGCCGCGCCGTGGGGCTCAGAAGCGACAGGCCCTGGCTGCTGGCGAGATAGGAGGCCCGGTCGCGCACCCCCCATTCCCACTCCCGCTTCTGCAGGAAGGCCATGTTGGAGGGGAAGGCGTCGTTGTTGAGCGTCGTCTCGATCTGGAACACCTTCACGTGCTGGCCGAGCAGGCGACCTATGCGCCAGGCCGACGAATGCAGCTCGGAGTGCGGCCTGTCCATCAACGACCGGCTGTGCTGCAGGGTACGGACGTTGTGGTGGTGGCGGACGCTCTTGTAGCTCATCAGGCCGGTGGAGGTGGACTTGTGCCCGCCGTCCATGGCCACCAGGTTGATGTTGACGTAGACGAGCAGGTCGGACTCGGCCACCCGGCGGTTGACCTCGACGTCCTCGCCGTGGTCGGTCTTGCCTATGTAGGTCAGGCCTTCGGGGTCCTCGGCGTCGTGCTGCAGTAGCCGCCCGGCCGGCGAGAAGGCGTCGAAGATCCGGTCGCCGAGCGCATGGCGCAGCTCAGCGTCGGTCATGCGCCGGTGCAACCCGAGGGCGGCGATCAGCACCACGTCGTCCACCCCGGCCGCGGCGGCCAGGTCCAGCACTGCTTCGATGACCCTCTGGCGGTTGTCGGGCCGGCGCATCGGTGGCAGAGGCAGCGACAGGTCGTCGAAGGCGATCGTGAGCCGCATCCCGGCGGAGAGCAGCTCGGGCAGGGGGGCGCTGTCGCCCAGGGGCTCCAGCAGGGCCCGCCTTATGGTCTCGTCGGGATCTGCAAGTGGGGCCAGCGGCTCGGGGGCGTAGACCACCCGGCTGCGGTCGGCGGGCAGCCGTTCCAGGCGGTAGCCCTCGCCGTGCCAGATGAGCACAGGCGGGGTAGAGCGGTCCACATCCAGTACGAACCCGGGTCGGGGCATTTACTACCTGTCTTTCGCCTGTATCGAAGTCTTCTTTTCGCCCCGCAAGTCGAAGGCGATCTTCACGGCGCCGCGCCGCCCGGCTTCGGCGGCGTGGGCTATGGCGTCGGCCGAGCGGTCCAGGTGGTACGTGGCCGACAGCAGCTGTTCGAAGTGAAGCTCCGCTGCCAGCTGCATGGCGAGGTCGAAGCTGTGCCGGCCGCCCGCCAGGGCTTCAGGGCCGTAGGTGTAGGAGCCGACCAGGGAGATCTCCCGCTGCCACAGTGGCGTGAGGTCCACATGCAGGGGCCCAGGCATGCCGGCCAGCACGAGTGCCCCCCCGGGCGCCGTCACGGCCAGCGCGTCGGCCAGGGATGCGGCGCTGCCTACGCAGTCGAACACGAGGGGCGCCCCGGCCGAGAGCTGGCCGTTATCGCGCACCCACCCGCCCGTGCTGCGCCGGACCGCCCGGCGGGCCTCGTCCGGTTCGACGACGGAGGTGGCACCGAACTGGCGGGCCAGTCGCCGCTGGTGCGGGTGCTTGGCGACGGCGATGACCTGCCCCAGTCCGTCCCGCAGGCGGGCCAGTGCGGCGATGGTGCAAAGACCGAGGGTGCCGGCACCGATGACGACGGCCGCCACCTCGTCTCCGGCCGCCTGAACGGCCGGCACGGCCACGGGCGTGAGGGCGGCGTGCACGGCGCAGGCTGCCGGCTCGACCAGTACGGCCGCCTCGTCCGCCATAGCCTCGGGCACCTCGTGGAGCTGGGACTCGTGGGCCACCAGCGCCAGCGACCAGCCGCCGCCGGTGTCCTCGCAGTACCCGGTCTGGAGCCCCGGCCCGACGTGGCCTCCGGTGATGTTCTCGCAGTGGCGCCGCCGCCCCTGGGCGCAGGCAGCGCAGGGTGGGACGACCCCGCGGGCCTCGCAGCCGAGGACGGGTTCGACGACGACCCGACGCCCGTCGTCGGTGTCGGCCACGACCTCGTGACCGGGGACGAAGGGGAAGCTGACTATCGGCTCGAACCAGCGCGACGACCGCCCGTCGACGGTGGCCAGGTCGCTGCCGCAGATGCCGCTCAAGCGCGGGAACAGCAGGTGCCAGCCGGGCCCGGGCAGCTCGGGCAAGTCGATGTCGGCCAGGGCCAGCGGTCCGTAGCGCCCTCCCGCTCCCGGGCGCCAGCCCGATGCCATCCGTGCCGCGGCGAAACGGGCCAGGCTCCGTTCGACCTGCAGCGCCTTCATATGTCCCTTAGACGGCTCGAGGCCGCCTTTGGGTTCAAAACGGGCCCGAAGGGCAGCAGAGGCCGGGCGAAACCGCCCGCCCGGGGCCAGTGCTCGACGTGCCAGCCCCGGCGTCGGGCGATGGCGGCCAGCTTGGTCTCGGGGTTGACAGCGACGGGGAAGCCGGCCGCCTCCAGCATGGGCAGGTCGCTGGTGGAGTCGGCGTAGGCGACGCACTCGCTCAGCGACAGCCCGTGCTGGTTGGCGTACTCGGCCATGATCAACGCCCGGGCCTCGCCGGTGGGGGGTGCCTCGTCCAGCTCGCCGGACAGCTCGCCCGGCCTGTCGCCTGGGCGCATGCGGGCGCACACCACGTCGTCGAACAGGGGCCGGAAGGGCTCGATCACGAAGTCCAGGGCTCCGGTGATGAGCAGGGTCCGGTGTCCGAGGGCCCGGTGTTGGCGTACGCGGCGGATACCGGCGGGGAACGACTTGGCCAGGAGCAGGTCGCTGGCCAGCTCCCAGGAATCACGGCGCAGGCGGCCGACGTCGGCCTCCTCGTAGCGGCGGTAGAACCAACGAAGGAAATCCCCGCGGTCGGCCATGTCCAGGGCCAGCATGCGGGGCGCCTCCAGCAGCGTCCGGGCTGTGAACCGGGCCCGCTCGCCGAGCTCCATGCGCCTGGTCGCCAGCCAGGCGTAGCTGTCGACGACGTTGGTGGCGACCAGGGTGTTCTCCAGGTCGAACACAGCCAGCTGGCGCTCGGGCGCCAGGACGGCCCGCTTGGCTCGCTCGGCACGGCTGAGGGTTGCTCCGCCGGCGCCGGGGCGCCGTGGGCCGGCCAGGCGGGCCCGGGCGTGGGCGACCACGGCAGGCAGGTAGATCTCGTGGCAGAAGCGGGGCCAGTCGACCACGGCCGGGTCCATGCAGAACTCGTCGCGCTCTGCCGGGCTCAGCTCGCCATAGAGGCTGAGGAGGCGGTCGACAGAGAAGACCGCCTCGGTCTCGGTGTAGGCCCCGTACAGCTCTACGTAGCCGAGCGCCCGCTCGGCCTCGTCGCGGCGTTCCTCCACCCGGGCGGCCACGTCGGCCTTGCTGCCCCGCAAGGGCAGGGCCTGGAGCACGCGTTCGGTGGCCTTCAGCGCCCTGGTGGCCTGGCGGAGCTGGTTCTGCACGCGGCGCCGGCCGGGGAACGACCATTCCGGGACCTCGATCGGTTGGCCTTTGTCGTCAGCCAGGGGGTGCTCCGAGAACCACTCGCGTACCAGGTCGACCAGTTGTCCGTAACGCAGCGGGTTACGGGCGCCTGAGGCGGCATGCACGATGTCGGGCCCGCCCTGCGGGCCGCGGGCCGCGACACCCAGGATGGCGGCCACCACCAGGTCGACCGGGATCACGTCGATGACACCCTCGGGTATGCCCGGGAACTCCTTGAGCAGGCCCTTGGCGTAGCTGATGATGACCGGGTCGGCCATGCGGAAACCGCGAATCCACCCCGGGTGAGGCTCGGCCAGGGCGGCCTCGATGATCGAGGGCCTCACGATGCTGACCGGCAGGTCGGCCTGTCCTTCGAGCAGCGCCCACTCGCCGAGGGCCTTGGAGTAGGCGTAGGCGTCGGGCCAGCCGAGCGCCTGGGCCCGAGCCTTGCCCAGCGCGACCATGCGATCGTCGGCCCACTCCTGGCGCAGCTTCTCGGTCTTCTCGGCCAGCAGCGGCGTGCCAGCCGCTCCCAGCTCGGCACGCGCTCTGGCCCTCAGGGTGGCCAACTGCTTGGGGTCCCGGCTGGCCGCCTCGGTGTCCGAGCGCGCCCGCCGGGCCGCCTCCACCTCGGCCCGCCACGGCACCCGGGTCGAGAAGGGGGTGACCGCCAGGGGTGCCTCGGGGGCAGGCCCCCGCCGGCCACCGGCCACATAGGCGGTCGACACCGCTACGAGGTGTGGCAGTGCCCCGCCGCCAGCGCCCAGGCCGCGCAGGACATCGGCTACCCGGGAGGGACCGAGCAGGTTGACCTCGACGGCGGCGTCCAGCGGCGAATCGAAGCTGACCGTGGCGGCAGAGTGGACGACGGTTGAGCAGCCGGCCAGCACGGCCCTGCCGTCGTCGTCGAGCCCGAGCCCGTCGACCGTCACGTCACCGGCCACCGGGATGACCCGCCTGGCGGCCACCTCGTCGAAGCGCTCACCCAGCTCACGGCGGAGGCGGGCGAAGCAGTCGTTGCGTAGGACGTCTCGCTCGACGCGGTCCCTGGCGCCCCGGCGGCCAGGCCGCACGACCAGGGCCAGCTCTGTGTCGGGGAGGCAACGCAGGACCCGTTCGGTGAGCGCCGTCCCGAGGAAGCCGGTGGCGCCCGTTATGGCGATGCGGCGGCCAGCCAGAGCCTCTCGGAGCATCCTTTTTGTCTACCACGCCACCGGCTTGGGGCTCAGGTCCCGGGGCCAGGAGGCTCTTGGCGCCCCGCTACGCACGCCCGGCCCGGACCCCGTCGGTGAAGCCCGGTGCTTGTCGGTGCGTGGCCGCCCGGTCAGCACCAGCGACCCAGCTGCACCCCGGTCGCCGGCTGCACCCCGGTCGCCGGCTACTTGTCGGCGACCTTGGCCTTTGGCGGCGTGTACCGCCTGCTAGGCGGGGGCAGCGGACGCCCCGAGGGGGTAGTCGGTACCGGCTCCTGCTTGCGCCGGCCGCGGCTGGTCCTGGCCGGGGCGCGCTCTCCGGCCCGGCTGCGGGCAGGGGGTGCTGCGGCCGCCGCCGGACGGTGCTTTGACATGTACGCCTTCTGCTCTTTGTTCATCCTGAAGATGAGCATCCAGAGCACGTACCCTGCCGGCACCACGAAGATCGCCCACTGGTAGCCGCCCACCGTCTTGGGCAGGGGAGTGCCGATCCCCAGCGCCGCTCCCAGCATGAACGCGATGCCGGTGACCATCCGCCGCTTCCAGTAGATGCTGACGGCGCCGGCTATGGCGATCACGAGGAGCACGACGGCTGCGGCCGGGTGCTGGACGGTGGCGGTATAGCTGACCGTCTTGTGGTTGACGGTCTTGGTCAGGGTCTCGATGTCGGTGCTCAGGTAGGAGTAGACGGCCACGGCGGCCAGGAAGATGCTGACGTAGAGGCCCCGCACGGGCTCCGGCTTCTGCATGCCCCGCACCGCGGCGCGGGCTTCGCGCATGAAGGCCATACGCTGCTGGCTGGCCTCCGCCCGCTGGCGCTTCTGCTCGGGCGTCACGGCCTGCTTGGGCGTGCGCCGCAGCAGGGGCATCAGTTGCCAGTCTGGCCAGGCCCGCTCTCGCTGCCTGACTGGGGTGGGTCGTCGTCGGTGGCCTGTGGAGCCATGGGCACCTGCTTGGCCGGCTTGCCGAGTAGCCAGGAGCGGACGGTGATCGAGCTCTGCCTGGGCCCGAGCTGGGCGAGCTCGGCCTCAACGGGCAGGTCCTCGGGCGGCTCACCGGAGGTCTCCATGACGATGGCGGGCTGGTTGCGCTCGGGCTCGAAGACCTGCTGGAGGCCCATAGCGAAGGCGGTCAGCACCGTGCCTGTGGCGCTACGCATCCGCCAGCGCTCGGCGCCGTCCGGCAGCCCGGTGTGGCGCGGAGCCTCTTTCTCCAGTAGCTCGTCCGTGCCCTCGGGGGCGGCCCGCCTGACATGGCGGCGACCCTGTTCGTCCACCGTCTCGGTCGGCCCGGCCTCGTCGTCGTAATCGAGCTCGTCGTCTGGGAGCTCGTCCTCGGCCCAGGCACCCGAGGTGGCCAGGTCGTCTTGGTCGGCTGATGCCTTCGGGCCCTCGCCGGCGGGCGTCGTCCCTGCTGGCGGGGCTCCTATCGGTACTTCGGGGTCGGGCTGGGCCACCTATCCAACGTAGCGCCTGTGCAGGCGGTCA
>JAKACE010000105.1 GCA_021821705.1 Actinomycetes bacterium
CTTGCGCTGGGGGGCCTGCGGGCGACAAGACAGCGAAGAAACGGCCCGCCAGGTGGACCATCGAACCGAACTCACCGCCTCCTGCCATCACCGCAACCTACAGGTTGGAACGAGCCGACCGGGCCGCTGGGCCGCCGGGCCCACCACCGGGCCTCACTCACGGGCCGCCCGGGGCCCGGCGCCGTCGGCCCTCGTCGGCGGTGGCCTTGAGGAGCTCTATGACCCTGGGACCGTTCACAGCCTCGTTGTAGTCCCTGACCACACGGTCGCGTCCGGCAAGGCCCATGCGTCGCCTGCGCTCGGGGTCCTGTGCCAGCTCCCGGACGGCCCGCGCCAATCCGCCGACGTCACCGGGCTCCACCAGCAAACCGGTTGAGTCGTCCACCAACTCGGGAATGGCACCGAGACGGGTGCTTACCACCGGCAGGCCGGCGGCCATGGCCTCCAATACGGCCCACGGCATTGCGTCACCCTTGGTCGGCAGCACGAAGACGTGGGCGTCACGGTAGAGCCTGCGCAACCGCTCGTCCCCCGGCCCCAGGTCCGTATGGCACCGCACCCCGGGTGTTCTCGGCACGTCCTGCTTGGTGACTATGTCGCACTCGTACTCCACACCCTCGGCCGACAGCCTGGCCAGTGCCTCGAGGAGCTGGCCACCGCCCTTGCGGTGGAACTGGCCACCGACAAAGAGCAGCCTCACCGGGCCGCCCGTGTTGTGGGCCGCCACCGACCACTGAGCCACGTCGAGGCCCGGGTGGACCACTTGGCAGCGCTGCTCGGGCATGCCGTAGTCGCCGGTGAGGGACCGCATGGCCCAGTTGTTCCAGGGCATAGCCATGCTCGCCCTGCGCATCGAGGCGCCCGTGAGGCGGCGCTTCATCTCCTCAGCGGCCGGGTGGCCCGGGAAGTGCCAGTAGCCCTGGCCGACATCGTCGATGTTCTTGGGGGTGGCATCCGTCGAGAGCACGCCCGGGACCCGCCTGAGGAGGCCACCGAAAAGGAGCATCAGCGTCTGGGTATGCATCAGCAGGACATCGAGCCGAGGGGCCAGACCCACTAGGCGGCGGGCGGTGATGCTGGCCTGCAGAGTGCCGTTGCGGTTGAAGGGCCCCACGGTTGCGGGCCACACCATCGTGTCGGGCTGGACCAGGTACCAGCTGGCACGGATGCTCGGGTCGGCGTTGACGAGACGCTCGAGCATCTTGGCGAAAGTGACGTGGCCTATGGTGTGCTCGATGGCAAAGCCCATGCGATAAGCAGGTTGCACCGGTCCTCTCTCTCCGGGTCGCTATGCCCGAGCCGGCTCGCAGGACCGGGCGGGACGGGCGACCGACTTGAGCAGGTCGAGCACTCTGCGCCCGTTGGTGGACAGGTCGAACTCCTCTGCCGCCACACGGGCTCCCTCCTCACCCATCCGCCGGCAGAGGCCGCGGTCGTCGGCCAGTGCCCGCAGCGCCCCGATCAGGCCGGCGCGGTCGCCCGGGCCGACCAGGAGCCCGGTGCGGCCTTCGCGCACCACCTCGGGGATGGCACCGCTACGGCTACTGACGACGGCGGTGCCCGCCGCCATTGCCTCGACGATGGCCCAACCAAGGGCGTCGGCTCGCGTCGGCAGCACGAAGACGTCGGCCCCAGCCACCAGGTCGCGCAGCGCCGGGTCACCCGGGCTGAGGTCGAGGTGGGCCCGCACACCGGGCATCACGGGCACCTGGGACTTGGTGACGATGTCGCACTCGACCGGCCGGCCCTCGCCTCGCAGGGCGGACACGGCGGCCAGGAGGTCGTCGCCGCCTTTGCGCCTGAAGTCACCCCCCACAAAGACCAGGCGCAACGGCTTGCGCGGCTGCGGCGCCGGGTGCCCACCCGGCTCGCCACCACCGACTGGCGACCCCTCTGCTGGCGATCCGGCATCCGATGGCGACACGCCGCCGGCGTGCCCACCGCGGCGAGGCCCTCCCCAAAAAGCCACGTCGACACCTGGGCGCACCAGGTGGCAGCGCTCGGGTGCAACGCCGTAGTCGTCGATCATCGAGCGCCGGGCCCAGTCGCTCCAGGGCATGACGGCTGCGGCACCTTGCAAGATGGCGCTCATCAGGCGGCGCTTGAGCTCCTCGGCCATCTGCCCGCCCTGCTCGTGCCCGTAAGCGGCGCCTATCTCGTCGAGGTTGCGCGGCGTGGCGTCGGTGGAGATCACCGTTGGCAGCCGGCGCAGCACCCGCAGGAAGAAGAGGCCCAGGGTCTGGGTGTGCATGAACAGCGCGTCCAGATCGGAGCCGCGCCCGACCAGGCGCCGGGCCGTGGCGCTGGTACGCAGGGTGTAGTTGAGCGAGAACGGTGGCACAGTGGCAGGGAAACCGGAACCCGCCGGCTCGACGAAGTACCACTCCGCCTCCACCGTGGGATCTTCGGCCACGGCCCTCTGCATGGCTTTGGCGAAAGTCACGTGGCCGATGGTGTACTCCATCACGAAACCGAAGCGGTAACGGGTACCGGCCCGCCCCGTCGCGTTGCTCGGTCCCACCACGCCTAGTGCCACAACGGCCGACCTGTGCGCTCTTTGGCGGTGCCACTTCTACAGGTCCCGGCGAGGCTTCTCGTGCTCTCCAAATAGGGCAAAGGTGCTGGAGGCGGCACGGACTAACCGCCGGCCAAGGCCTGGTCGATGTCCTCGAGCAGGTCGTCGATGTGCTCGAGGCCGACCGAGAGGCGGACCATGTCGGGGGTGATGCCCACCCGGGCCAGGCTAGGCGCGTCGAGCTGGCGATGGGTTGTGGAAGCAGGATGCGCCACAAGAGACTTGGCGTCACCCATGTTGACCAGTCGCTTGAACAGCTTGACCCGGTTGAAGAAGCCGATGCTGGCCTCGTAACCCCCGGTGGCCCCAAAGGTCACGATCGACGGGTAGCGCCCGCCGAGGTAACGCTGTGCCAGCTGGTAATAGGGGTCGTCGGGGAAACCCAGGTACCGGGCCCAGGCCACCTTCGGGTGCGAGGCCAGGTGCTCGGCGACAAGACGGGCGTTGTCGTGGTGGCGCTGGAGCCTTACCGCAAGGGTCTCGAGCCCCTGGAGCAACAAGAAGGCGTTGAACGGCGCCAGGCTGGCTCCCTCGTTGCGCAGGCCGACTGTACGGCAGCGCACAGCATAGGCGCGCTCTGGGAAGTCCCGGGCGTAGGCAACCCCGTGGAAGGCCGGCTCTGGAGCGCACAGCATCGGGAAGCGCTCGGCGTGCTCCAGCCACGGAAAGGAGCCCCCGTCTATCACCATGCCACCCAGGGTCGTGCCGTGGCCGCCGACGAACTTGGTCAACGAGTGGACCACGACGTCAGCCCCGTGCTCGAAAGGCTTGAGGTAGAGCGGCGTGGCCACGGTGTTGTCCACGATCAGGGGCACGCCTCGGGAGTGCGCCGCCTGGGCCACAGCCTCGATGTCGACCACGTTGCAGGCCGGGTTGCCCACGCTCTCGACGAAGACCGCCTTCGTGCTGGCGTCCACGAGAGAAGCGATCGCATCGGCGGTGTCGTCGGCGGCAAATCTGACCTCCACTCCCTCGTCTTTCAAAACGTGGGCGAAGTAGGTGTAGGTCGCACCGTACAGCTGGGGCGCAGCCACGATGTTGGAGCCGGCGACAGTGAGCGCCCGCACGGACATGCGTACCGCTGCGGCACCCGAGCTCACAGCCACCGCCGCCGCACCACGCTCCAACCCGGTCATGCGCTTCTCGAGCACGTCCACAGTGGGGTTGTTTATGCGGTTGTAGTGGAAGCCCGGCGTTTCGAGGTCGAACACCGCCCCGGCATGGGCAGCGTCCCTGAAGTCGTGGGCGACTGTCTGGTAGATCGGTACCGCCACCGCTCGGGTGCTGTCCGCCTCGTAGCCGCCGTGGACCGCCATCGTCTCGTCACGCACGCCAGCCACTGTAGGGCGAGCAGCCGCTAAGACTACCTGTGGGCATGTCGCCAGGCCGCGGCCCGCTGCCTCACCTGCTCCGACAGGTAAGCGCCCCCAAGGTCAATCAGGCAGCGAACCTGCTCCGGGAGCGAGTTCTCCGGCCGCCATGGCCCGGCCCCGCCCACGCTCGTCCCCGCCGGCGACGCAACGCAGCCAGTTGCCCAGCATCGTTGCCGAGGGCCGGGCCCAGTCCGGCTCGACGGTGGCCGCGACCTCGTCGAGGGGGAAGACCTCTCCCCTGGGCACTGGCCCGTCCCCGCCGCTCCGGTCCGCCCCTCGTCGGGCCCGGGTGAGGGTGGCTTCGAGCTGCTCGAGGACGGCTCGGCCTGACGGCCCCAGGTAGCCGGCCGGGATCCGCGGGTACGAGCCCTGCTCGCCCGCCATGTAACGGCGCACGTCGCGCCTGTACTCGCGCAAGAGCGTGAGCCTGGTGTACTCAGGGTGGCCCTGCAGCAGGAGCAGCCTGCACTGACCGGCGTACCCGGTGGCCACCGTCCAGCCGGCCGCATCGGAGCGGGCGACGATCTCGTAACCGGCCTCGGCCAGCTCCGCTACAGGTATCTCGTTGAAGCGCGAGTGCGGCAGGGCCAACGACTCGACGCCGGACATCAAAGGGTGCGAAACGTCGAAAGCCTGCGCGAAGACTCCGCTGCACTTGTGGGCGAGGAGCCGGCGCGGCAGCCCGGCGAAGAGCCAGAGGGCGGCATGGGCACTGAGGCAAGATGCCACGACGTGGGGGACGACGGACCTCCCCCACCACAGCAACCGCTCCAGCGCCGGCCAGTAGGCCTCCTGTGTGAGCTCGGGCGTCCTCGGCTCGGCACCGGTGACGACCATGGCGTCGGGCGGCGACGCCCACAGCTCGTCGAGGGGGCGGTAGTCGCGGGCTATGAGCGACCGGACCTCCGCCGAACGCTCGATGCCCGGGAGGCTGTAGCGCTCGATCACGACCGGGCAGGGCTCACCCCTGGCCACGCCGAGCGCCCTGGCGCGGGGGCCGAGGCCGAACAGCGCCTCCCACTGGCGCTCGGTCTCACCGAACGCTGCATCGGCCATGTTGTTGACCAGGGCCACCCGTATGGCCCTTCTGCCGGCGAGAAGCGCTCCCGTCCGGCGCGGCTGCGCTCCCTGTACATGTGGAGCGTGGGCCGGCGGCCCCGGCGGTTGCAAACCGGGGGACCTGCTCTCGGTGCCGCCCGGTGCCAATCGGGCCGCGTCCCGGGCCCGCAGGTCGACGACCCCAGGTTCCCCCAGGCCGAGGACCGCCCGGGCACAGATGCCGGCATCGACGAAGGCGCGCGAACGGCTCTTGGGCGAAGGCACATAGAGCGTGAAGTAGCGCGCCCCTTCGGTGACCACGCCGAAGACCCAGAGCCTCTCCTGGGGCCCGGCTGCGCCCACAGGATGGAAGTCCTCGGTTATGTCGATGCTGCCCGCCGGCACACCGTCGAAGTCGAGCGGGCGCACCCGTGCGCGCTCGACCAGGTTGGCGAGCAGAGGCGAGCTGGCACGGGCAACCGACGGCAGCTCGAGGTGGGCCCGCACCAGCAGGTCGACCTCTACCTGGTGGGGCCGGTCGAGAGAGCTGGAGCGCACCACCGTGCGACCGTCGTCGCCCCGGGCCACCTCTGGCGCCGGGCCGAACGGCAGCTGGAGCAGACCGGCGTCCATCAACGCCAGGAGCTGTTGGTTGCGGAAGGCCGGGGGCCCGGCCACCAGCCGGGCGAACCGGCCACGGAGGTGGTCCTGGAAGTCGACGTGCGACGCATGGGTGAGGCCCTTGAACTCGACGGCCAGGCGCAGCGTGTCCCGCAGGGCCCTCAGGGTCTCCAATGCAGCCTTGAGCGGGCTCGCACCGCCGGTCAGCAGGGCCGAGGCCACGTCCCGGGCGACGTAGTCGTAGACCGCCGTTGCGTAGGACTGCGCGTCGGAGAACCGGGCGCCGTCCCCGGCGAAGAAGTGGTCACTGGCGCAGAAGTGCCCGTAGCGCTCGGCCAGGACCGCCTTCACCTGTTCGAAGCAGCCCATCTCGAAGGCACCGACGAGCATTTGCTGCACCTGCGCGGCTTGGTCGTGCGCCGCCGTCATGTAGTAGCAGAGCTCCATCTCTGCGAACACGAGCGGGAGCAAATCGCGGCGAGCGTCGATCCGGCGAGGCCCGGCCTCGCCCTGTTTGAGCGCCCTCACCGCCTCTGGCGTGCAGATGGCGGGCTCGTACGCGCCGACAGGGTCGTTGGCCCCGAACGACTTGGCGCAGTAAGGGTAACCACCACGCGAGAACATGTACATCTGCGGCTCGCGCCCACTGGCGTGGTAGCGCAGGCGACCGTCCCCTTCGTCGGTGTAGCGACCGCCGAGCCCGATCGTCATGGCCGTGACGACGTCCAGGGCCACAAGGCCCATGCCTTCGATGGCCACCCTCTGTCCGGGGCGCAGGTTGTTCAGGTAACTCTCCACAGGGTACGGGCTGGCC
>JAKACE010000106.1 GCA_021821705.1 Actinomycetes bacterium
GATACCCAGCGCGTAGCTGCGCAGGTAGCCGTTCTGCACCTTGCGCACCACCCTTCCCGACAACCCGAGGAAGCTGGCGGTGCCGTTCACCACTCCGTCGACTACGCGGCGGTCCACTACGAAGGCCATGACGGATGCACCGGCCCTGACCGGCCCTGAGACGAAACCGGCCACCAGGTCGTCGAAACGCCACGCCCTTTTGAGAAAGGCCGGCTCGAGGGCCGGGTGCTCGGCCGTGCGCCAAGTGGACAGGCCCAGCGAGAGACCTGTGACGGCGACGGCGGTGGTGAGCACGGAGAGCGCCCACTTGGTCCCCGTGCTCACCGTCAGGACGGTGGCGTTGGGGAACAGCGGCGCGAGGAAGCGGGACAGGAAGTCAAGGTGCCATGCCGGGAAGTTGATGCCCCCGCCCAGCACGGCGGCGATGGCCAGCACGATCAGGGGCACGTACATCGTCCAAACAGGGTCGGCCGGGTGCGCCTCGCCATGGCTCGGGGCCGGAAGGCCCGGTCCACCGGCCTCATGGCCACCGGCATGCCCGGCGGAGGGATGGCCGGCAGCGGCGGCCTCCGAGGCGTGGACGGCGGTACCGGGACGCTCGGTGGCACTGTTCCGCTCGCCGGACTGGTCGCCCGCCGCCCATACCTGGGCGGGACGCGACTCCTGCCAGCGGGCACGGCCCATGAACACCAGGGCGAACTGCCGGCTCATGTAGTAGGCGGTCAGGCCGGCCGTCAGCACGCCGACAGCCCATAGGCCTTTGTTCATCTGCCAGGCAGCCGACAGGACCGCGTCCTTGGACCAGAAGCCGGCGAAGGGCGGGATGCCGGAGATGGCCAGCCACCCGACGGCGAAGGTCGTGGAGGTGATGGGCAGGTACTTGCGCAGGGAGCCCATCCACTTCATGTCCTGGTTGTCGGCCATGGCGTGTATCACGGCGCCGGCACCGAGGAAGAGCAGGGCCTTGAAGAAGGCGTGGGTGAGCATGTGGAACAACCCGTCGGCGTAGTCGCCGGCCCCCACCCCGAGGAACATGTAGCCCAGCTGGGAGATGGTCGAGTAGGCCAGGGCCTTCTTTATGTCGTCCTGGGCGCAGGCGATGGTCGCCGCCACGAAGGCGCTCGCGGTGCCGACGATCGCGATGACCCAGGAGGTGGCGTGTGCGTAATGGAGCAGCGGTGCCGCCCGGGCCATGAGGTACACGCCCGCCGTGACCATGGTGGCGGCGTGGATGAGAGCCGAGATCGGCGTCGGGCCTTCCATGGCATCGGGGAGCCAGATGTACAGCGGTATCTGGGCGGACTTGCCCACGGCGCCCACGAAGAGAAGCAGGGTGATGGCGGTGGCGGTCGTGCCGGCGATAGCCCCGGGGGCGCCGCCCAGCAGGCCGGTGGCGTGGCCATGGACGAGGGTGCCGAGCACCTGGCTGTAGTTGACCGAGCCGAAGTGGGCGAACATGAGGAACATGGCGAGCAGGAAGCCCAGGTCGCCGACCCTGTTGGTGACGAAGGCCTTCTTGGCGGCGACGGCGGCGACCTCGCGCTGGAACCAGAAGCCCACCAACCCGTAGGAGCAGAAGCCGACGCCCTCCCACCCGAGGAAGGAGAAGAGGAAGTTGTCCCCCAGGACGAGGACGACCATCGAGAAGAGGAACAGGTTGAGGTAGATGAAGAACCGGTCGAAGCCCGGGTCCCGGTGCATGTAGCCGATCGAGTACAGGTGGATCAGCGTCGACACACCGGTGACGAAAAGGGCCATGGTCATGGACAGCGGGTCGATGAGCAGCCCGAAGTTGGCGTGCAGGCCTCCGACCGGGAACCAGGTGAAGATGGTCAGGTCGTTGGCCCGGTCCATGGCCGGCTTGCCCAGCTCGGTGACCCACACGATGACCGTCGCGACGAACGAGCCGCCGGCGGCGAGGGTCCCGACCCAGCCGGCAACGGGCTCACCGAGGCGCCGGCCCCAGACCAGGTTGACCAGGAAGCCCAGGAGGGGGAGGGCGACTATGGCGTATGCGGCGTTGACCATGTTGGCGCGTCAGCCTTTCAGGGCGCTGATGTCGTCGGCGGTGGCACCGCTGCGCCTCCGGTAGATGGCGACGATGATGCCGAGGCCCACGACCACCTCGGCCGCGGCCACCACCAGCACGAAGAAGACAGCATCCTGGCCACCGAGATCGTTGAGCATGCGCGAGAACGTCACGAAGGTCAGGTTCACGGCATTGAGCATCAGCTCGATGCACATGTACATGATGAGGATGTTGCGCCGGACGAGCAGACCGACGGCGCCGATGCCGAAAAGGCAGGCGGCCAGCACCAGGTACCAGGCTCCGGGGACTGTCACCGGGCCTCCCCGTCGCGCTCAACAGCGTGCTCGGTGGCGGCTCCGGCCGGCACGACGGCGGGCACCGCCATGGCGGGCCCCTGCGCCGCCGGAGGCGTGAGGCGGCCGGTGACGGCGCTGCGGCGCTGGGGGTGGGCCTCAGCGCCCTGGGCGCTGCGGCGCACCAGGACCACGGCCGCGACGACGGCTATGACCAGCAGGGCGGAGGTGGCTTCGAAGGGGAGCAGGTAGCCCGTGAATATGCTCTGACCGAGCTTCTGGATGTTCTCGCCCGGCCCGTTGGCGGCTTCGGTCACCGCCTTGCTCCCCGTCGCCCAGTAGTGGACCCGCACGAGCACCAGCAGCTCGACGACCACCACGATGCCTGCCACCACGCCGACGGGCAGGAGCGAGCGCGGCCCCTCGTGGGAGCGGGCCTCCTTGCGGTCGACGCCGAGGAGCATGATGACGAAGAGGAACAGGATCACGATGGCGCCGGCGTAGACGATTATCTGCACTGCGGCCAGGAAGTCGGCGCCCTGGTCGATGAAGAGCAGGGCTATACCGAAAATGGTGGTAACAAGGGACAGAGCGCAGTGCACCGGGTTGCGGCCGAGCACCACGCCGGCGGCCCCCCCGATGACGAGCAGGGCCCCGGCCGCGTACACGGCCCACGCCGACGCGATAGCCAGCTGTGTGGCGGCGAGCATGGCGGTCGACAAAGTGCTCAAGACCTCCCCGGTGCCCAGTCGCCCGACCGGGTGGGCCGGGTGGAGCTGACGCCGACGCCCTTCAGCTCGTTGCCCTCCACCTCGCGCACGGCGATGTCGAAATCGGCCGGGTAGTCGGCGGCACTTGGGTCGGACTGGCCCGCCTGTGCCGGACGGACACCGTAGCCGAGCTCACCCGACCACAGCGGGGTGCCCTCGAGGTCGGCGCGCCCGGAGGGAGCCGTCGCCCGCACCCAGCCCGAGGTGTTCTGGTCGTCGCCCGGCTTCCAGTCCTCCCAGGGCAGCACCTTGGGTTTGCCGGTGTCGTCCACGACCAGCTCGGACTTGGTATAGATGGCGTCGTCACGGTTGGTGAAGGAGAACTCGAACAGCTTGGACTCCGTGATGGCCTCGGTGGGGCAGGCCTCCACGCACATGTCGCAGTGGATACAGCGCAGGAAGTTGATCTCGTAGACGAAGCCGTAGCGCTCGCCGGGCGACACGGGTGCGTCGGGGGGGTTGTCGGCGCCGCGTACGTAGATGCACTTGGCCGGGCAGACACCGGCGCACAGCTCGCAGCCGATGCACTTCTCCATGCCGTCCTCGTAACGGTTGAGCACATGGCGGCCGTGCCTGCGCTCGGGCATCGGGCGCTTGTGCTCGGGGTACTCGACGGTGACCCGGGGCTTGAGCGGCTGCTTGCCTGTGACGGCGAAGCCCTTGAAGAAGTTGACGAACCGGTTGTCCAAGAAGCTCATGGCGCCTCCAGTTCGGACAGCTGCGCACCCTCGTCATGACGCCCCTGGCTGACCTCTATGGCCCGGGTGAGCAGGATGAAGGCGAACAGGCTGCCGGAGAGAGCGGCCAGGCCCCACCGCCAGTTGATGCGGGCGCCGACGACGATCAGGAGCATGGCCAGCGAACCCGGGATGAGCCGCTTCCAGCCGAGGTCCATGAGCTGGTCGTAGCGAAGCCGGGGCAGTGTGGCCCGTATCCACACGTACACATAGAGCAGGACCAGCACCTTGATGACGAACCACAGCGGCCCGACCGAGGCCCCCGCGATGCGCGGGCCGTCGGGCCCGCCGAGGAAGAGCGTGGTGAAGATGGCCGAGTTGATGACCAGGGCGGCGTACTCGGCGAGGTAGAACAGCGCGAAACCGATGGAGGAGTACTCCAGGTTGAACCCGCCGGCCAGCTCCTCCTCCGCCTCGACGAGGTCGAATGGTGGCCGGGTCATCTCGGCGGTGATGGCGATGAAGAAGATGGCAGCCGGGGCGCCGAACGCCCGGAAGATGTTCCAGTGGTAAAGGAACCCGCCGTGCTGGGCGGCGACGATGGCGCTGGTGTGCAACGACCCCGACAGCACGACGACAGTGGCGACGGTCAGGCCCAGGGCGGCCTCGTAGGAGATCATCTGGGCACTGGCCCGCACGGCGCCTATGAGGGGGTACTTGGAGCCCGACGACCAGCCGGCAAGCATCACGCCGTACACGCTGATGCCCGAGGCCATCAGCATCACCAGGATGCCCCAGGGCGGGTCGGCCAGCTGGAGCCGGGTGGTGTAGCTGCCGATGCTGATGGTCCCGCCCACCGGCACGATCGAGAAGGCCACGAACACCGGGACCAGCGACAGGTAGGGGGCGAGGCGGTACACGAGCCTGTCGGCGTGCTCGGGCACGAGCGTCTCTTTGAAGAAGAGCTTTATGCCGTCGGCCAGGGACTGCAACCAACCGTCGGGCCCTGCCCGGTTCGGCCCGGGGCGGTTACCGAGAGCGGCCACCACCTTGCGCTCGAACATGACCATGAAGAGGACCGACACCATGACGATGACGAAGGCCACCACCACCTTGACTACGACGAAGGCCCACACCACCAGGTCCATCCCGTGGTTGAAGATCGGGTCACCGGTGTAAGGGCCGCTGGCCCCGGGGGTGGGGACGCCGGGGCCACCCATATGGACGGCGGCCAACCGGGCGCCGGTGAGGACCGAACCGAGCAACGAGGAGCTCGTCACTGTGCCCCCAGAGCTTCCACGACGACCTCGGTGTAGTCGGCTGAGGCGTCGACCAGGGCGCCGGCGCCGCCTTCGGGGAGGTTGAACGCCATCGCCGCGCTGCCCAACGGCACCCGCTCGTCCGCCACCGCCTCGAGCACGGTGCTGGCGCGCTGGGTGCTGACCCGCACCCGACCGCTGGCGTCAGGCCCGATCCGGGCCAGGTCGGCGGGGTTGAGCGCCAGGGTGAGCCCTGGGTGCAGCTTGGCCAAGGACTGGGAACGCTGGACCATCACACCGCCGTCCCACATGGGCCGCCATGTCACCAGGCGCAGCGCCTGCTCGGCGTCGGCCCCTGCGGGGGCGATGGTGGCCGCTCCCGGTGGACGGATCCCGCTACTGACGGCGGGCACGCCGACCATGGCGGGCATGCCCCGCTCAGCCGGGCCGGGCCCTGGGCCAGCCGTGGCCGGGACCGGGAGGGGGTGGTCACCGGGTGCGCCCGGGCCGGCGGCGGCGGCGCCCCCCTGTGCCTGGATGTCCTCGGGGCCGGCGGCGGGAGTGTTGGCACGGCCAACGCCGGCGTCGGCGACGCTCAGCGAGACAGGCGGGGCCGGGTGGGTCTCAGCCGACGAGATGCCTGGGTCTGCCATCGGGTCGAGCGGCGGAGGTACGTCGGCCAGGGCGTCCCGGGGGCCCTCCAGCCCGAGGGGGACGACCACGCCGTTGCGACCCTGGCGGGACACGAGCACGGCCTTCGACACGCCGTTGTGCAGCGGCGAGACATCCTCGATCTCTGCCCAGAGCTCCTCCAGCGACGACACGCCCAGGTCGGCACCGAGACGGCCGGCGAGCTCGGCGGCGATCATCCAGTCGGGGCGGGCGGTGCCCGGCGGCGTCACCTTCTGGCCGAGCCAGGTGATACGCCCCTCCAGGTTGGTGAAGCTGCCTCGCCGCTCCGTGTAGATGGCCGCAGGCAGGACGACGTCGGCGTGCTCGGTGCTGGCGTTGGCGAAGGCGTCGACAGCGACCACGAAGCCGGCGCTCTGCAGTGCCAACTTGGCCAGCCCCTTGTCCGGGCAGTCGGACACCGGGTCGGCGCCGAGGAGGAAGAGCACGTCCATGCGACCGGCGGCGGCGCGGGTCAGCATGCCGACCGTGCTCAAGCCGCTGGAGGCGGGCAGGGTGGCCCCCCACCTGCCTTCGAACCACTCGCGGCCCTCGCGCAGCGAGACCCGCCCGGGCAGCAGGCCGGGGGCAAGGCCCATGTCGATGGCGCCGTTGACGTTGGAGCGGCGCAGTGCCGGCAGGAAGGCCGTCCCTGGCAACCCGGCCAGGGCGATGGCAGCGTCGGTGGCGCCCGTCGGCAGT
>JAKACE010000107.1 GCA_021821705.1 Actinomycetes bacterium
CTCCGCCAGTGCCCTGACCATCTGCAGCTCGCGGGGGGCGTCCACCGCCGAGGTGGCATCGTCGAGGATGAGCACGCGGGGCTCGGCCAGCAGTGCCCTCGCCAGGGCAAGGCGCTGGCGCTGGCCCCCGGAGAGCGACATGCCGCGCTCGCCCACACGGGTCGAGAGGCCCTCGGGCAGTGCGGCGACCACCTCGTCCGCCTGCGCCAGCGCGATCGCCGTCGCCATCTCGCCCTCGTCGGCGTCCGGGCGGCCCACACGCAGGTTGGCGGCGATGGTGTCGTCGAAGAGGAAGCTGTCCTCGAACACGACGGCCACGGCCTGGCGCACCGTGGCCAGAGGCAGGCGGCGCAGGTCGACGCCGTCGAGGCGCACGGTGCCCTCCTGGGGGTCGTAGAGGCGGGCCAGGAGGGACAGGATCGTTGTCTTGCCCGAGCCGGTGGCGCCCACGACGGCGACTACCTCGCCTCCGGCAATGGTGGCGTCCATGTGCTCGAGCACCCGGGGCGCACGTGCTGCGCCGGCGATGGCTGGCACAGACCCGCCGTCTTGGGCATGGCCCGACCGGCGCCCCGATGGGTAGGCGAAGCTCACCGCTTCGAAGCGGACCTCTCCCGGCCCGGGGGGGAGCTCGGCCGGCTGGTCCGGTTCGGGCACGGCGGTGTGCTGGTCGGCGATGACGCTGAGGCGGTAGGCGGAGACGATGGCCCGTTGCAGCATGACGATGTAGGCGCCTATGGACTGCAGGGGGCCGGTGAGGGCGGCCAGGTAGGCATTGAAGGCGACCAACATGCCCACTGTCAGGTCGTGGTGCAGGACGAGGTAGGCGCCGAACCAGTTGACGGCGGCCAGCTCGAGCATGGGGACGGTGTTGAGCAGCGGCAGGTAACGTGCCCGGGAGCGCACCACCCGCATGGCCTCGGTCAGCACCCGGTCGGCCGAGCCGTCGAGGCGCTCCTGCATGACCGGCTCGGCTCCGAAGCCCTTGACCGCCCGCACGCCCGAGACCGTCTCCTCGACCACGCCGGCCAGGGCGCCGCGCTGGCGCTGCAGGTCGGCGATGGCTTCACGCACCCGCTTGGAGAAACGCTGGGAAGTGACCGCCACCAGAGGCAGCGCGACCAGGGCCACACCGGCCAGGGGCGGGCTGGTCACGACCAGGACGGCGGCAACACCCAGCGCCAGGGCAGCGCTACCCACCCAATATGGAGCCGAGGACACCACCGCCTGTATCTGGAACAGGTCGCTGGTCACCCGCGACAGCAGCTGGCCCCGGTTGACGTCGGAGTGGTAGCCAACGTCGAGGTAGAGCAGGTGGTCGTGGAACCGGCGGCGAAGCTCCGACTCCACCCGGCGCGAAGCCACGCCGTTCCACCAACGGCGGCCACCCGACGCCAGGGCCTGTACCAGGCCGAGAACGGCGATAACGGCCACATAGGTGCCGAAGCGGCCCCAGTGCCGGTCGAGCAGGCCCTGGTTGACGGCGTCGCCCAACAAGAGAGGGACGCTGGCCACGGCGGCCGACGACACGAGTGCGGCGCCGATGGAGGTGAGCAGGACGTGCCAGTGCCCGCGCATCGCAGCGCGCATGTAGGCCCGCCCCTGCCTTGCTCGTCTACGCGCCAGGTCCGCCGGGGGACCGCCTTGCCGGCGCGGGCGCGCCTCTCTGTGGTCCTTTAGAGCTCTCGCGTCAACCCACCCTCTTTGCCAGCTCGACGCCACCCTCAAGGGTAGCGTCCACCGGTGCCGGGGGGGCAATCGTTTTTTCTAAACCCTGCCGCCCGAGCAGCGGGCGGGCCGGCTCTCAGGTGCTCGAGCCGTCGCGGTGCCGGCGCCTCACGGCGGGGTGGGGGAGCACCGCCCCGGCGGACTGGCGCGCGGTGAGGAACTCGCTGAGCATGGCCATTACCTCCGGCCCGACCAGGCCCTCGAGCTCGTCGTGCATGTGGCGCCACACCGGCTCGGCCCCGCTGAAGGCTTCGGGCGCCTCGGTGCACCACCATGCGAACTCCTCGCCGCCCGGTCCCCAGTCCGCCCGGTCCCACTGGCGCAGCGTCGACACCACCCGGCCCTCCTCGGGGCCGGAGTCTTCGCGTCGCAGCGGGAGCTGCCAGCACACCTCGGGCTTACGGTCCATGGGCCGGCCACCCGCCTCGAGGGCGGCGCGGTGCAGCGCGCACCCAGCGCCGCCGGGAAAGCCCGGCCGGTTCAGGAAGATGCAGGCGTCCTCCACCTGCCGGGTGACGGTCGGCTTGCCCCGTCGCCTCGTCACCACCCCGCCGTGCCTCGCCCGGTCCTTCCACTGCCACTGTTCGGACGTCAGCTCGCGGGCTGCGGCTCTCACCCGCTGCAGGTCGTCCTCGTCGACGAAGTGGGCCCCATACGAGCAACACCCCTCGGAGCGCTCCGGCGCCGGCACGGTCAGGACGCCCTGGCAGCCCCGGCCGAACAAGCACTGCCAGTTGGACAGAAGGAACGTCACGTCGAAGCGCCACGTGCGCAGCTCGGCCGGGTCCTCGAAGCTGACCCATTCGTGGGCGTCCAGGGGGGAGCCGGACCACCGCTCGTCCTGACCGGGCGCAGCCGGGGCGCCGGGACGCGACCGGGCCGGCGGGGGACAGCTGGGCCGAGCGGGCGTCACTCGCCCTGTCCGGCCGGTCGGTGCAGGTGCCCCAGTTCCACCAGGAGCTCACCGGCGGCCAATACGCCTTTCCACAGCTGCGCCAGGTCGAAGCGCTCGTTCGGGGCGTGGAAGTTGTCCTCGGGCAGCGCCACGCCGAGGAAGATGACAGGGGCGCCGAGCACGCGGTGCAACGCCTCTTCCGGCCCACTGCCGCCCGAGCGCTCGAAGAGGGGGGGCTTGCCCCATACCCGCTCGATGGCACGCGCCAGCGCAACGACGGCAGGGTGCTCCACCGCCGTGACCAGGGGCGAGACGCCTCCGACCGGTTCAACTGCGACCTCGGCGTGCTGGGGGGCGTGCGTCGCCACCCAGGCTTTGAAGGACTCGACAACGCCGGCCGGATCCTGGTCGGGCACCAGGCGCAGCGCCACCTTGAGGTTGGCGGTGGCGGGCACGATCGTCTTGATGCCCGGGCCGCCGTAGCCCGAGTGGATGCCGACTACCTCGGCCGTCGGCCTCGTTCCGGTGCGCTCGTACGGCGAGCGCCCGGCCTCGCCGCTCAGCTGGCGTACGCCGGCCTTGGCCATGAACTCCCCCTCGTCGAAGGGGATCTCGGCCTGGGACCGGGCCTCCTGCGGGCTCAGCTCGCGCACGTCGTCGTAGAAGCCCGGAAGGGTGACCCGGCCGGCACCGTCGTGGAGGGCGGCCGCCATCTGCGCCGCCACCAGCGCCGCGTTGGGCACGGTGCCTCCCCAGATACCGCTGTGCAGGTCGGAGCGGGCTGTGCGTACGGTGACGTCGAAAGCGACCAGGCCACGCATTCCCACGGTGGTGGAGGGGACATCGGCGGCGACCATGGTGGTGTCGGAGACGACGACGACGTCGCAGCCGAACCTGTCCCCGCCCCGGCGCAGCAGGTCCTCGAAGTTGGGGCTGCCGTGCTCCTCTTCGCCCTCGACCAGGACCTTGAGGTTGACGGGCAGCCGCCCGAGCCGGCTGAGCACACCCCGCACTGCGGCCAGCTGCATCAGGACCTGGCCCTTGTCGTCCGAGCAGCCCCTGGCGTGCAGGACGCCGTCGCGTACCTCGGGACCGAAGGGGGGCGAGGCCCACTCCTCGAGAGGGTCGACGGGCTGCACGTCGTGGTGGCCGTACACGAGCACCGTCATTGCCTGCGGCCCGGCGTGCAGCCAATCGCCGTACACCGCCGGGCCGCCCGAACCGTCCCCGCCCGGCCCCGTCGGCACCACCTCGACGTTGTCCAGCCCCGCTTCGCGCATGAGGGCGGCACAGAACTCGGCCGAGCGGGCCACGTCATGGGCGTGGGCCGGGTCGGCCGAGATCGAGGGGATGCGCAGCCATTCGGTCAGGGTCGCCAGGAGCTCTTGGCGATGTTCGTCGACGTAACCGGCCAGCAGTAGGTCTTGCACGGTGCACGACGCTACCGCGGGCGCCTGGAGGACGAGAATCAGCTCATGGACACCGAGCGCACCGCTGCCATCAGGTCGAGGTTGGAAGAGATCGCCGACGAGCTCGACGACATCGGGCAGGCCTGCCTGCGCGAGGCCATAAGGGAGCAGAGCGCGCCAGCTGCGGCGGACGAGCGGCTCATCGGGCGCGCCAGGCGGGCCGTGCTGAAGGCGGCCGGCCTCCTCGGCGGCTCCGACGGCGGCCACGAGAGCCAATAGGGGCACCCCGGCCCGGCCCGCCCCCGGGCCGGGGCCACTGTCTCACTCGGCCGCTTTGACGGCTGCTATCTCGAACTCCAGGTTGACCTTCTCGCCGATCAGCACACCGCCGGCCTCCAGGGCGGCGTTCCAGTTGACGCCCCAGTCCTTGCGGTTGATAGTGGTTTCGGCCTCGAAGCCGACACGCTGGTTGCCCCAGGGGTCCACGGCACTGCCTGTGTACTCGAAGTCGATGGTCACAGGCTTGGTGACGCCGCGGATGGTGAGGTCCCCGGTGACAAGGTAGTGGTCGGCACCCTGCTTCTCGACCGAGGTGGAGCGGAAGGTGATGTTGGGGTACTCCTCGACGGACAGGAAGTCGTTGGTGCGCAGGTGGGTGTCACGGTCGGCGTTGCGGGTATCGATGCTGGCGACGTCGATCACGACCTCGACGCGCGAGTTGGAAGGGTTGTCCTCGTCGAGGTACCCGGTGGCGCTGAACTCGTTGAAGGCTCCCCGCACCTTCGTAACCATGGCGTGGCGGGCCGAGAAGCCTATGCGTGAATGGGTCTTGTCGATGGTGTAGTTGCCAGTCAGGCCGGCGGGTGCGGTGGCTGGTACCGAGGTCGACATGTGGGTCTCCTTTGATTGGCGGTCTTGGTAGTTCCAACATAGAGGATACGTCACCTATTCCCGGTAAGATAACTGAGGCCGTGGAGCGTGGGTGACAGGAGGCTCGGGTTGAGTGAGCCAAGGTGGCTGGATGTCGAGCAACAGCGGGCCTGGCGGCTGTTCCAGGTGATGCAGGTGCGCCTGGCGGCGCGCCTGGCCCACGACCTGTCGTCTCACTCGGAGCTGAGCTACCAGGACTACCTGGTGCTGGTGGCTCTGACCGACCAGGAGGACGGCCGTATGCGGGTGTTCGAGCTGGCCCGCCACCTCGGCTGGGAGAAGAGCCGCATCTCGCACCAGGTTGCACGGATGGAGCAGAGGGGCCTGGTGCAAAAGGTCCGCTGCGGAGCGGACCGCCGGGGCGCCACCGTCTGCGTCAGTGCCCTCGGGCGTGCCCGGATAGAGGCGGCCGCCCCGAGCCACGTGGACGCCGTGCGCCGCCTGTTCGTGGACCGGCTCACGCCGGCGCAAATGCAGTGCCTGGCCGAAATCTCGGCCACTGTGCTGCGGGCGGTCAGCGATGACGAGGGCTGCTGGCCGTCCCGGCCATGACCGAGCGCCCGGCAGGCCTGCTGCCGGGCGGGTTCAGCCGGCCTGCCTGGCTCTCTGGCAGGCGGGCGCTGGTAGGCCGGCCGGCATGGGCGGTGCGCTCGCAAGGGCGTTGAGAGCGTCTATGAGCTGGCGCAGCCTGGCATAGGAGAAGCGGTCGAAGTTGAGCGCGACCCGGGCCAGGTCGATGTGGTCGTCCTCGCGCAGCTCGCTCGGGAGGGGCCCGGGGAGGGGCTCGATGCCGCCTCGGGTGCAGATGGGTGCGAACTCCTCGGAGAGCTCGGCCAGCTCGCGCTCCGAGGGCACCGCCTGCAGCCGCACGACCAGGCGCTCACCGACCCAGCGCAGGGAGTGGTAGTTGCGGTAGAAGCCGAGCAGCTCCGACACCGCCTCCTGGACGTCGTCGGTGACCAGGTAGAGGCTGTGGTCGTCGGCGGAGACAAGGCCACGCCCACCCACCTCCTCGGTGACGAAGCGCTCCCAGGCCTCCCAGTAGCTGCCACCGGGGACTTCGAGCAGCACCACTGGCGCCGGTAGGGCCTTGCCCGTTTGCAACAGGGTGAGCAGCTCGAAGGACTCGTCCAGGGTGCCGAACCCTCCGGGCAGCACCGCGTAGCCGTCGGACTCCTTCACCAGCAGCAGCTTTCGGGTGAAGAAGTACTTCATCGACACGAGCTTGGGGTCCGAGACGATGAACTGGTTGGCGACTTGCTCGAAGGGCAGACGGATGTTGATGCCGAAACTGTGCTCCGGCCCGGCACCCTCCAGCCCGGCAGCCATGATCCCAGGACCGGCACCTGTCACCGTCGACCACTCCATCCCGGCGAGACGCGAGGCGAGGTCCCGGGCCTGGGCGTAGCGGGGGTCTGTGGGCAGC
>JAKACE010000108.1 GCA_021821705.1 Actinomycetes bacterium
CCGAGCAGCAGGCCCCAATCGAGCGGATTGGGCACTCTGGTGGCAACTTTGACCCTCTTGGCCAGGGCGTGCGAGCTGCCGCCCGGCAGCGCGGCAGGTGTCTTGGGCTTTTGGGGCTTGGCTGCCTTGACCTGTTCGGGGGGTGCCGACAGGTCGGTGGTGGTCGCCGCGGGTGTGGCGTCCACCACGACCCAGCCTCGCCCAACGACCGGCAGCTCGTCCCAGCTCCACGCATCGCCGGCTCGGATGGTGTACGTCCCGGCCGGCAGGGCGCCGCCAGGCGGCCCGGGCGCACGGAAGCCGGTCACGACCCGGACCGGCACGCCCAGGTAGCGGGCCACGACGGCGAAGAAGGTGGCGAACTGTTCGGGCGCAGCGGCCCGCACGACGGTTACGGCGTTCATGACCTGGGCGAGCGACGTGCCGGCCAGGGCCGGTGGCGCCTGGGCCGACCCGGGGCGAGGCAGGGCCCGATGTTCCTTCGCCGCCAGGGACGCGGCCAGATCCTGCAGGAAGGCGAAGGACGGGGAGGCGGGCCGGCCTGTCAGGTCGATGCTGAACTTCACGGCGGAGGCCACGAACTTCTGGGAGCCGGTGGGCAGCCCTGTCAGGGTGGCTCCGCCGGGTAGCTGGGCGGCCGACATGAGGGCACTGTCGGAGGGAAGGTTGATGGCGGCGGCTGCGGGGACGGCGGAGCTGACGCGGTAGTCGTAGACCGGGGAGGTGGCAACCAGCATCCCGGTGGTGGCGTCGGCGTCGACCGCCGGCCCGCTGACCTCGGTGGGGCGGTCGACGGCGGGCAGGAACGGCACACCGATCCGACGGGTGACGTGGTACAGCTGGCGCAGCGTTGTGCGATTGTCGAGTGGCGGCCCGTTGTAGGGCACACGACCCCCGGTCGGGCGGAACGTCGAGGCGAACGACCAGACGTCGCCGTCGTAGCGGTCGAGTGCGGCCACGGCCATGTAACCCTGCCATGGGCGGTCGACGCTCACAGAGTACAGAGCAGGCCCCTTGCCCAGTGGGTGGGCCGCTCTCAGGTACGCCAGGGCGTCGACCGGGTCGATCACCGTGCCGGACAGGAGCTGGGTGGGGCGGCTGACGGTGGCCGGCCGCGAGGCGAAGGCGGGGATGCTCGGCACCGACACGGCCAGGCCGGCGGCGAGGGCGGCACCGAGGACGGCGGCAGTGCCGGCCCGCCTGGCATTGCTGTGGCGGTGGGCCGGGCGCTCACCCTGGCCAGCAGCCGTTGCCGGCACGTCGGTGCGGGCCTGGGGGGTCCCTGCGTCGACCAGGGCCTGGCGTGCCAGTGCCCCGGCCACCACGGCCGCCAGCAGGCCGGCGGCTTCTGTCGCGCCGCCCCCAGGTGGAGCGCTCGTGGTGGCGGCGTAGCTGAGGGCGAAGTATGCCATCGGAACGGCCAGAGCCACCGCCGCTGGTCGCCGCGGGCGCAGCAGGAGCTCGGCGGAGGCGCTCGAGCACGCCCACGTCAGCATTACCGGGGCCACCATCAGGTACGCCGGGCCGCTGAGGGGGAGCGTCTCGGTCAGCAATTGGGCCGGCACCGTGCTGAGCCCGAGCCAGAGCTGGGCCGCGCTGAACCCTGTGGCGGAGAGCAGGAGCACGGCCAGGCCGGTTATGGAGGCTCCGAAAGCCACCAGGGGGGCAAAGCGCAGGGCCCGGCTCACGGCCAGTGAGAGCAGGCACGGGACGATCGCTGCCACAGCCAGCATAAGTGTGGCCCCCTGGACCTGGTAGGCCCGGAGCCACGGGGTGGCTGCCAGGAAGGTTGCCGCCATCGCTGCCAGCGTGACAACCGGGGCCAGGGCGGCGCGCGGGCCGAGCTTCATCTCGTCACCCAGTTCTCCCAGGCCTGAGCCAGCTCGTCGGCATTGGTGGCGACGAGGACGTCGACCCCGGGATAGGCGGTAGCCGGCACGACCCGCGGCACCAGGGAGGCCACGATCAGGTGGTCGAAACGTTTGCTGAGCGACGCCATGGCCGGGAGGCTCTCCACCTCGAGGGCGCCGGTCACCACCACCAGGGCGCTGCCACCCCGGTCGTGACGCAGCCGGTTCACCTGTGACAGCAGGCTGCCGCCGGCGTCGGGCACCAGGTCCGTGAGGTAGTCGAGCAGCGGGGCGGCGCTCTTGAGCCCAGTACCGCCGGCCCGGCCACCGGCGGTGGTCCGCAGCTGCACAGGAGCACGGCCGGCCGACATGGCACTGGCCACCGAGGCAGCGACGTCCATGGCCTCCTCGAACGTCTCGGGCGAGTAGACCTCCGGTCGCAGGTCCACCAGGACGACGGTCCAGGGTTGAGCGGTGTCGACGTAGTGGCGGACGACGAGCTTGCCAAGGCGCGCCGTCGAGGGCCAGTGCACCGTCCTCAGGTCGTCTCCGATGACGTACTCGCGCAAGCGGTGGAACGTGACCGTGCCCTGGGGCGACATGTCGCTGGAGGGGCCTTCGAGGTTGCGAGACATGCCGCTCGGGAGCGGGCGCAGCGGCAGGGCTCGCGGGTGCACCGATATGACCTGGGGTTGGCCGAGGCGGCGCACCCGGCGGCACAGTCCGAGGGGGTCGCTCTTGGGGATCTCCACCGGGCCCACGCTGTAGGTACCCCGCTGGGACGTCGGTAGCCGGTAGGTGCGCAACCCGCCTTCACCGCGCCGCAGGCGGGGTAGCTCGGCGCGAAAGACGATGTCACCGAGGCGCTGCTCCATCACCAGGCCTTCTACGGTGCGCCAAGACAGGTTCGTCGCCCGGATCACGGCGATGGCGGGTTGGCCCTTTTCGACCCGGGCCGGCTCGACAGCGCGGTCGAGGGCAAGGCGCGGGGAGCGGGCCACGTACCCGAGGGCGCCGGCCACGAGCACGACGAGCCCGAGGCCGAGGACGACCAAAGGCGCCCAGTGGGCCACGGCCCCCGTCGCCAGCAGCACGGCCCCGAGGGCAGCCGCCCCCCACCCCGTCCTGGTCACGGCTCAGCGCAGGACGGCACGGGGCACGGGCACGGCCTGTACCGCTCGGGTCACGACCTCGGCGGAGGTCCGGCCCTGCACCTCGGCGTCGGGGCGCATGACCACGCGGTGAGCCAGCGTGGGCAGGGCCATGGCCTGCACGTCGTCCGGCGTTACGAACGGTCGCCCGGCAACGGCGGCGGCGACCCTGGCGGCACGCAGCAGCGCCAGGCCACCACGGGGGGACACGCCAAGGCGCACCTCGGGCATTTCCCGGGTCCGGGCGCATATAGCCACGATGTAGTGCTCGATGGGCAGGGCGACCTCGACGGCGCGTTTGACGAACTCGATCATCCCGAGCAGGTCGTCGCGGTCCATGACCGGGCTCAGGTGGTCGACGCTCGGGGTGTCCCGCTCGCTGCGCAGTACCTCGGCCTCTGCTTCGGGTGAGGGGTAACCGACGGAGAGGCGCATGAGGAACCTGTCCAGCTGGGCCTCGGGCAGGACGTAGGTGCCTTCGAGATCTATCGGGTTCTGCGTGGCTATGACGACGAACGGGCGGGGCACGGGGTAGACGGCGGCGTCCGTGGAGACCGTCTGTTCCTGCATGACCTCGAGCAGGGCCGATTGGGTCTTGGGCGAGGCGCGGTTGATCTCGTCGCCGAGCACGATGTTGGCGAACACCGGTCCCGGGCGGAAGCTGAACGTCGAGGTGGCCTGGTCGAACACCGTCACCCCGGTGATGTCGCTGGGCAGCAGGTCGGGCGTGAACTGCACACGGTTCCAGGTGAGGTTGACGGAGCGGCATATCGCCCTCGCCAGTGAGGTCTTGCCCACGCCCGGTACGTCCTCGATGAGGAGATGGCCTTCGGCCAGGACGCAGGTCAGCGCCGACCGCACCACCTGGTCCTTGCCTCTCAGCACCTTGGTCACGTTGCCGACCAGGGCCTCGAAGAGCTGCACGAAACGGGCCATCTCCGGGCCCCCCGGTCCGACGGTGGAGAAGCCGGCGGGCTGATGCCCGCTCGGGCCGGTCATGGGCGTTGTCGTGCTCAAATGTGTCGCCTCCCTCATCTGGCCCGCCGGGTGCGGGCGTTACGCGCTCTGCGGTTCCAGGCCCACGAGCCGCACACCGTCCCCGCGAGCATGGCACCGAGCAGGTACCACGCGACGGCTGTGGCGCCGTTGCCAGGTGCTTCGACCGGACCGGGCAAGCCGACAATGGGCCGCTGGGCCGGGCCGACACTGACGGCGAGGCCGAGGCAGTGTTGTTGGCAGGGTGCGGAGGTGGTCACAGCCGCCCCCTTGGACTGCGTCGGGCTGACGCCAGGCGCGCTGGTGCTGGTCGTCGTCGGCCCGGTGGTGGTCGTCGTCGGCCCGGTGGTGGTCGTGGTCGGCCCGGTGGTGGTCGTGGTCGGCCCGGTGGTGGTCGTGGTCGGCCCGGTGGTGGTCGTGGCCGGCATGGTGCTGGAGGTCGTGGAGGAGCCGGACGTGGTCGTGGTCGAGGGCACTGTCGTAGTGGTGTTGCAGAACACGGGCACGAGGTAGACGCAAGCGGTGGTCGTCGTGGCCGGCGCCACCGTTGTGGAGGGCACCGTTGTGGGTGGCAACGTGGTCGGCACCGTGGTGGTCGTGGGTGTGGTCGTGCTGCGCGTAGTCGGAGGCGGAGGCGGAGGTGCAGTGGTCGGGGCGGCTCTGGAAGTCGGTGCCGTCGAGGGCGGTGCCGTCGAGGGCGGTGCCGTCGAGGGCGGTGCCGTCGAGGGCGGTGCCGTCGAGGAGCTGGTCGTAACGGGTGGCAGGCCGGGCAGATGGGCCACGGCGCTGCCGGGCTGCCCCAGGTACAGCCAGGCCACGGTGATCACCGGCACCTGGCAGCGCAGTGGCCAGTTGATGGCAACGGGGAACTGGGCCGTGCTCGAAGTGGGTGAGGAGGCGGTGCAGCCGTCGGCGCTGGCCGCGCTGACACGCCAGTTCGTCCCGGCGGGCTGGTCGCCGGGGCCGGTGTAGCTGACCGCCAGTTGCAGGGTCGAACAGTCCGGGCTGCAGGCGTCTGTGGCGACGGCACCGAAGCTGTACGAGGGAGCCGTACCGATGGCGAAGGCGGCTCGCAGCGGCGGCGACGCCACGCCGTAGGGGTCGGGCCGGGCCGTGTCGCTGATGGAAGCGCTCAAGGTGCAGTGGCCTCCCATCTGGTCGAGGGCCAGCGGGATCTCGAACTGGGAGCCGACCACCGCCGTGTTGAACGGTTGCGCTTCGGACGCACAGGTGACGCTGCCAACGGCGTCGAAGCTTCCCGAAGGTAGTCCCTGCAAGGTGGCGACCACCGTGCCTTCGTTGGCGTTGGCGCTCACGCTGCCGGTGACCTGCAACGCCAGGCCGGCCGGCCATGGCAGTGTCCGCGAGAACGCCGGGCTGGTGAGGGTGACGAGCGCCTCGGGGTGCCCGACGGGCACCACCGTGACCGTGGCCTGGTATTGGCGGGCCGGGGAGAGCCCGGGGACCTGCACCTGGGACGCGGTGGTGGGGCCGACCTGGCGGTCGGCAACCGTATAGGTGTACTGCACCCCGGCCCCGCCATAGGCGACGAGGGGGTCCGTGCCGTTGACGACCTGCACGTCCAGCTCGGCCGTCAGGCTCGTGCCGACTGGTACCGCCGCAGCCTGCAGCTGCAGGTCAGCCGGGTTGGGCGGCTGCCAGGCCGTCGTGCAGTTGCCGCTGGAGGCGGGCGCGCCCATGAGGCCGGAGGAGCTGGTGCCCTGGACGCTGAAGGACATCGATGTGCCGAGCCAGGTGCCGGAGGGACCGCCGTCGACCACGACACTCGTCCGGCGGCCGGGCACGGTCACCCGCGGAGGGGCGGCTACAACGGAGCTGCCACAGGCCGTTCCCACGACCTGCCAGGCGACGGCCGGGACGGTGCAGCTGCGGCCCCTGCACGCCGACCAGGAGATGGTCCAGCCGCCCCTGCCGTCGGGCCGGGCGCTGACGCGTGATGGTGCGGCAGGGCCGACCGCTGTGGTCGTGAACGTCCAGGGCGCCGAGGCGGTCGATTGCCTGTTTATGTAGGCCGTCACCACGGCCCGGTAGGTGGTGGCGGGCCTCAGGCCGGTCACGAGCAGCTGCTGCTGCCCGTTCACCACTTGGACGGGCAGCGCCGGCGGTGGCGCACCCCCTACGGCGGTTACTGCGACCGACCACGTGGTGGGCAGGCAGTCCTGCTCGGAAAGGAGGTGGTAGGCCCACGTGACCAGGGCGGCTTCGTCGGACGGGGCGACGGAGGTGACCTGGGGTTCGTAGGGCTTTTCCGTCGTCGTCGCGCAGTTGACCTGGGGTGTCACCGGCTGGGGTAGCGGTTGGCTGACCGGCTGGGCCACGGTTGTCGGTGTCGTGGTGGTCACCGGGGTGGAGGACGACCTGTGCCGGCT
>JAKACE010000109.1 GCA_021821705.1 Actinomycetes bacterium
ACGGGAGTTCCTCGCCGCTCAGCTCCTTTCGGCGGTGGCGGAGCTGAGCGGGCAGCCGGACGCCGCCCTGCGCGCTTCGCTCGTCGCCGCCCAACTGGTCGGCATTGCCATGCTTCGCCACGTGGTGCGGGTACGCCCTCTGGCCGGAGCCGGCGAGGACGAGGTGGTCGCCCTGGTCGTCCCCGTGGTGCGCCACTACCTCGGCTGAGGAGTGCAGGTGCCGGGGACCGCGGGCTGCCGGCCGGGCTGAGGTCTCACTGCTCGCGCCCTTCCTGTGGCCCGTCCCACTTGGAGGCCGCCGGACGGTAGTCCCGCACGTAGCGCAACAGGTGCTCGGCGTCCTCGACGAGCCCGAGCGAGGCCAGCTGAGCCGAGCCGACGTAACCGGCGGCAGCCATCACCTGAAGCTGGTCCAGCAGTGGCCGGTAGAACCCGCCCTGGTCGACCAGGGCGACGGGCTTGGAGTGCAGGCCCAGGTGGCCCCAGGTCCACACCTCGAACAGCTCCTCCAGGGTGCCGGCACCGCCGGGGAGGGCGACGAAGGCATCGGACAGAGCCGCCATCCTGGCCTTGCGCTCGTGCATATCCTCGACGACCTCCAGCCGGGTGAGGCCGCGGTGCGCGATCTCCCGTGCCACCAGGTGCCGTGGCATCACGCCGATGACCTCACCTCCCGCTTCGAGAGCGGCGTCGGCCACCACGCCCATCAGCCCGATCTTGCCGCCCCCGTAGACGATGCCAACGCCGTTCGCCGCCAGCTCGCCGGCGAGGGCGGCAGCGGCACGGCCATGGTCCTCCGGGCCCGGCGAGGAGCCGGTGAAGATCGCAATTCGCAAGTTTGGTCCCTCCCAACTCGGACGAGTGGCCGCCGGACGCTCACGGCCGGCTGGTTCCTTCAGCCTCGCAGGCGGACCGCCACCAGGGCCACGTCGTCCTCCAGGCGCTCGGGCAGCAGCCGCTCCAGCAGGGCGTCGCAGAGGTCCTCCAGGGCGCAGCCCGCAAGCGAGGAGAGGGCGCGCTCTAGCTCTTCCAGGCCGGTCTCGATGGACTGGCCTCTGCGCTCGACCAGGCCGTCGGTGTAGAGCAGCACGACCGAGGTGCAGTCCAGCGACCGGTCCTCCTCGGTCCTCGCAGTGTCGGGCGCGACTCCGAGGAGCGGGCCGCTCGGGCGGCTCCCCAGCACCTCGACCCTGCCGTCGGCCCGCAGGAGCATCGGCGGCGGGTGCCCGGCGTTGGACCAGTGGACGCGGCCTGCCGTCCCGGCCTCGGGCACTCGGGGCCGTTGCAGAGGGTGAGCATGCCGACCGGGCGGCCGCTGCCGGCCAGGGGCAGCACCATCACCGAGTAGGGGTCGAGGGTGGAGAGCATCTCCGGGATGGGGCCCTCGGGGAACATGCGCCGCAGGGGCACCATGGCGTCGGCCAGCACGTACTGCGGCTCGGCGCTCTCTATCGCCCTGGCCACGATCGAATCGTCCGAGATCACCCCGAGGCGCTCCTTGGCATAGCGCTCCACCACGGGCCGGCAAGCCTCGTCGCGGTGCCAACCGGCGGCATAGCGCAGGCCGCGGCGGTTGCCGCTGCTGACGTCGTCGTCGATCAGCGAGACGATGCACCAGTCCGCCAGCACCGGCACGACCAGTTGGGCCAGCCGGCGCACCGCATTGTCCCAGTCGCCCCACAGCGCTCATGGTCTCGGTCACCCCGGCCAGCAGCGCCGCCCTCGTCACGGCCTGTTCGGCACGCTGCTGAGCCTGCTTCTGGGTACTGACGTCCAGGAAGTAGACGGCCAACCCGTCGGGGTTGGGCCACGCCCGCACCTCGTACCAGGCGTTGAGCGGCTCGGGGTAGTAGGCCTCGAAGGCAACCTCCTCACCGCTGCCCATGGCGTGGCGGTAATTGGCCTCGAACGCCGAGCCGACGGCAGCCGGGAACATCCCCCAGATGTCGCCGCCGAGCAATTCCTCGCGCCGGCGGCCCAGCACGCGCTCGGCTTCGCTGTTGACGTAGCTGAAGCGCCACGACCGGTCGAGCGAAGAGCTGCTCCACCCGCTCCAGGTCCGCTGGGTGCGCCCGGTTGTCGAACGCGTTGATGGTGCGGTCGAAGCCGGCCCCGTCGTAGCCGAACAGCTCCAGCAGGCACGGGTCGAACACCAGGTCGCCACCGACCAGGTCCCAGTCGAACGTGCCGATGCCGGCAGCCTGTACAGCGAGCTCGAGTACAGCACGGCGAGCGTCCTCGGCGCCGGTGGCCGGGGCGCCGGCCTGCGCGCACACCCCGGGTGCCTCGAGCTCCGTACCGTAACGCGGCACGCCCACGGCGGGCCCGGCGGCACTGCCCTCGACGTCACCGGCGCCGAGCGCGCCGGGCTGGCGCATGTTCGCGACTGGCCGCCACGTCGGTGGCCTGGCGGCATCAGGCCGCTCCGGTCTCCTGCTCACGTATGGGCGCCGATCATAACGGCCCGAGAGGGCCCCGACAGGCCGCGCCACGAAGTCATTTTCGTGTAAATCACCTGCTCAGGCTGGCAACCAGGGATCGCGGCCGTACTCCGAGGCGACGGTCCTACGTGCCTGCCGAGGTCTCGGGCAGCGCCACGACGGGGCCAGGAGCGGGACCGCCACCGGGGGCGTCCAGGGCGCCCACCGCCGGGGCCGGGCCGTGGTCGTGCCCGTTGGACGGCACGATGGCGCCCTCCAGTTCGGGTGCCCAGTCCGCAGGACGTGGCAGCGACACCGACAACTTGACCCGCTCGCGGTGAGCCTGCAGCAAGCGGCGGTGGTAGGCGTCGAACACCTCAGCGAAAGCAGCCGCCTTGTAGACACGCCCGTCGACGCCGCGCCCCGGCTTGCCCTCGATGACCGCCTCCACGTCCTCCCCGCTCAGAGTCTTGTGGCTTTCGAGGGCGTGGGCGACGGCCATCACCTCGACCTCGTTGGCGCAGAGCAGCGCGTCGGTGTCCTGGAGCAGCTCGTACAGGCGCGCCTCGACCCGCTTGCCCAGGTCGCCCCGGAGGAGGCCGCCGGCTTCCTGGCCACCAGACGGCTGGGCCGGCCTGGCGCCGGCGTGCGATGCGATGGTGGCGCCCATCCCCCAGTAAGCTTCCATGAAACTGGCGATGGCGGTGGCCGATTCGAGGTCGCCCGACACGCCCGAGGACGAGTCGCCGCCGAAGAAGCGCCTCTCGCCCGCCAGGGATGCCAGGCTCACCATCACGTCGGCTTCGAACTCGCTCTTCCAGCTGGTGAAGCGGTCCTCCGGCTTGATGGAGTGCACCATCCCCAGGTAGGTACCGCCCTTTTCGATCGTGGCCAGGTCTATCTCGAGGTGCTTACGTACCCGGTACGCCACGACGGCGTGGCAGGCCTCGTGGACGGCCACGGCGTGGCGCTCCTGCTCGACGTACTCGACGTCCTCGGGCAGGCCGAGGTCCTTCAACCGCTTCGCCTCCAGGACGTCGTTCCAGGTGATGGCCCCGTGGCCCCTGCGTATGGAGACTATGAGCGACTCGTTGACGAGGTCCTTCATGGTGGCGCCTGTGGCGTAGGGGGTGACGGTGGCCAGCTTGTCGATGTCGGCCGGCGTCAGCTCGTGGCGCACCTTGTCGAAGTAGCCCTGGTAGGTGCGTACCCGGCCCGACTTCGACGGGTAACCCACCTTGTATATGCGGTCGATGCGCCCGGGCCGCAGTAGGGCGTCGTCGAGAGAGTTGGGCATGTTGGTCGCCATCATGATCATGATCCGGTACTTGGGCGGCGCCTTTGGCTTCATGCCCAAACCGCGGCGCACGACCCGGTTCATGAAACCTCTCGGTTTGCTCAGGCCGGACATCTCCGTCAGGAGGGCCTGCAGGGTGCCCATGCCCCCGCCTCCGGCCATCCCGCCCATCATCATGCCGCCGTCGCGCACCCGCCGACGGCCCTCGGGCGCCGGCATCGTAGCGTCGATGGCGGCGTTCCGGCGGTAACCGAGCAGCAGGTTGAGGCTGTCCCCTGAGATGTAGGTACCGCCGTGGCAGTCGCCGCCACCCCACGGGAACGGCGCTGCCCGGACGGACCGGTCGCCGAAAACCCCACCGCCCGGACCGGCGCCCAGTAGGCCCCGGCTACCGAGCGAGTCGGCTTCGTCGAAGAACACGATGACGCCCCCGTAGCGGACGGCCAGCTTCCTCAGCTTGCGGAACAGCCCGCGGACCTTGAGCGGGCCGATACCCACGAACATCTGTATGAAAGCCCCGGGATCGACGAACACGAACGGCTTGCCCGTCTCGCCGGCCACCGCCTCGGCCATCAACGTCTTGCCGGTGCCGGGAGGCCCCCAGAGCAGGATCCCGCCAGGGACGTAACCGCCCTTGGACTCGATCGATCCGGGATCCTCGAGGAAGACGATGCTCTCCTTGACCCTTTCGAGCACCGCGTCCTGGCCCCACACGTGGCTGAAACGAGTCCTGATGTCGTCGGGGAAGTAGACCTCGACACCGCCCCGGGACAGGAACCAGTACATGGCGGCGAACTGAAGGACGATCGCCGCCATGATGAAGATGATGTAGGCCACATAACCCAGTACCGAGACCAGTTGCCCGGGCAGCGAGAACAGCCCGGCGACCGGGTTCTCGTGCTGGGCGGCACCGGCGATGACCGCCACCAGTGCGATCACGGCCAGCACGGCCACGAGCCTCTTGGCCCGGTAACGGCCCCAATCGCTCAGGCGCACCTTGCGCTGCCCGAAAACCACGTCCGCCCAGAAGTGGTTCCAGGTGCCCCAGTGCTCGGCCAGCAGGTAGTTGGCCTGCCTGAGCACTTCGGCGGCGAAGAGCACTTCCAACCACCACTTGGTGTTCCAGGTCATGACCAGGCCGTCGTGCCAGCTCACGAGCGGGTCGTTGAGGCTGTACCAGAACAGCACGCCCCAGACACCCGCGATGAGGACGAGCAAGCGGACACGCGCCCAGACCGGCACCGGCTTGCGCACGGGCCAACGGGTGGCCTTCACCAGCTCGGCGCCGTCGTCGCCCTCGTCGCCGTCGTCCCCGTCCACCCGCGCCGCGCTCTGTCCTGGCCCGGCTCCGCCCGGGGAGCCCCCGGCGGGCGGGGACCCGCCGGCGGGGACCGCCGCTGCCGGGACGGCCGTGGCGTCCCACGGTGCCTCTGCGCGAAAGCCACCGGCACCCGTTACCGGCCCGGGCATCCCCCCTACCGGCGGGGCCCCTGCCTCGGCGGCCGCCCATCCTGGGGGCGGCGTTTCGTCGTCGCTGCCGGTGGACCACCCCGTGGCCGCCTGCGTGGCACCACGGCGGACGGTGACCGGGGGCGGGGGCAGAGGTGCACCGAGGCCACCGAGCGCCCCGGCCGGCGGTACTTCTGCGGGCGCAACCGTCATCGGGGGTGCTGCGCCAGCGGGGCCGCCGTTGCGCGGCTGGCCCGTTGGCCGGCCTGCGGGCGGCTCGCCCCCAGGTGGCCCAGCAGCCGGTGGCCCAGCGGCCGGTGGCCCAGGGGCTTGTGGCCCAGGGGCTTGTGGCCCAGGGGCCGGCGGCTGACCCGCCTGCTCGGGGTGCTGGCCAGGGCCGCCTTCGGGACCTGAGGGATCTGTCATCGGGTTCCCCTGTCTGATACGTAGAAGCTCTGGACGACCCGGTCGATGGCCCCTTGCTGGCGCTGGAAGCAGGTGAGCGAACAACCCGCCATCAAGACCCAGACCTTGTCCGTCGCCGGGTTTACCCAGGCGACCTGGACGTAGTCGACATCGCCGTTGTAGTCGACCGAGAGCCGAGTGCCGCGAAGGTCACCGTGCACCAGGATCTGCGGCTGGCTGTTGAACTGCACGCTGGTCCCGAACTGCGCCGCCTGGTCGACATTGAACACGACGTCGGAAAGGCCCTCGAAGCTGATGTTGGCTTGCTCAGATGGCGAAAGCGGCCTCACCAGGCTGAGCACCCACGGGTAGTCCGAGGCGGTGAAGACCACCCCCGGCTGGGGGCGGGGACCGGCCGACGCGACGGCCAGGAACTGCGGCGCCGCCGAGCCGGACAGCGCCGGGACCAGTGCTCCGCCCTCCAGCTGGGCCTTGTCGAAGACCCGCCAGCCCGAGGGGACCTGGAAATAGACCTGCTGCGCCTGGCTCTCCACCGTCGTCCCGCTGGCACAGCCGGACAGGACGGCGGCGAGCGCACCGGCCGCGAGTGCGGCCGCGCCGTAGCGGCGGGCCGGGCCGTAGCCGCCGGGTGCTGCACAGGGACGGGACGGGCCGCGGTGGCGGGCTGCAACGCCGCGCAGGTCACCCATCGGAAACCGTGAACGTCGTCACGAGGCGGTTCATCTCCCTGTAGTTGGCGTGGAAACAGCTGAGCGAGCAGCCCGAGGCCAGCACCCAGAGCTTGTCC
>JAKACE010000110.1 GCA_021821705.1 Actinomycetes bacterium
GGGGTGTTGAGGCCACGACCGACGGCGGAAGCGCCTGGGCCCCTCAGCTGGCAACGCCCGAACCGGTCGAGGAGCTGTCCTTCGCCGACGCCGAGCACGGCTGGTCGCTGACTACTGACGAACTGTTGTCCACATCCGATGGCGGGCATACATGGTCGGTCGAGCCCGAGACTGCCCTCGGGGCATTCAGCTATGTGCAACTGGTGGGCCCGAGCTTCGGGGTGGGCGTGATCTGCGGGCAGCCTGGCGGTACACGGGTGCTCGCTACCGACGACGAAGGCCGCACTTGGCAGCTGCTCCCTGTGCCCGACCCGGACCGGCTCGAGTGTGGCTCCGTCCCGCCTTCGCCTGGGGTAATTGCAGGCATTTGTTTCGGCACCGCTCGGGTCGGTTGGGCGATCCTCCGCGTCGCTCCCGCCGGTCCTGCGGTGGTGGAGTTGAGCAGCGACGCTGGGCTCGAGTGGTCGCTGTCCGCCAAGCTGAGCAGCTTCCCCGGTGCCCTTGCCTGCCAGGGCACCTCGGACGCCTGGCTCGGCTTCACCTACGGGGAACACGGCGGTGAAGGCGCAGTTGCCGGCACGACCGACGGCGGCCGGACGTGGCGCATAAACGTTCACGCTTCTCCCCACAGCCCCGTCGCCACGCCGGGGCTCACGGCCTCGGACGGGACCGTGGTCGGCACGCTGGCCACGTCGCAAGAGCCTGCGGGCGTGCTCGACGTACCGGTGAGGGCGCTCGCCGCTCCGGGGCCCGGCGACGTCGTCGACCTCTGGGAGGACTACTCGGCCGCCTGCATTTCAGGCTTCGGCCTCGCGCTCACCACCGACGGGGGCACGAATTGGACGGCCGCGCCCGACACGGGCTCGCTCCCCCCTTGTGGCACGACCTCGCTCCCCTTCTTGAGCCCGGCGCCTTACCTCCCTCCGTCGTTTTCTTTCCCCGACGCCCAGGACGGCTTCGTCCTCGCCCCGGCCGTCGGCACGCCAGCCATCCCCAAGGGCACCACCGAGCAAGTGACCATGGCCCTCATTGGCACGGCCGACGCGGGCCAGAGCTGGCACCTCCTAGCGCGGTTCCGCCCGCACCCGGTCTTCGTCAGCAATAAACCCGAAAGACGCCCTGCTGCGCCGTGCGGCGCGGTGGCGCCCACGCCCTGGCCCGAGTTTTGCCGGGCGATGGCGGCTGCGATGGCCTGCTGAGCCGGGAGGCCAGCGGCGGGACCGGCGGTTGAGGATGACGCTCCGCGGGAGCGCCCCTCACGCCGGCAGGTGCACCTCCCCCGCCCTCCGAGGAGGGGGCAGCAAGGTCCTGCCGGCGCTCCCCCGCAACACGAGCGGCTCCAAGCGGAGGCGCTCCGAGAGGGGCGTGGCAGGCGTACCCCTGCCTGCGCCAGGTCGTGGGCAGGCTGCAACGCTCGGCTCTCAGCGTTGCCGCGTCCAGGCGGCCCACGTATCTTCGCGGAGGTGTTGTAGCTCCTCGCCTGGCGAGAAAAACTGGCCCCACAGTTCCCCCGGCTGCTCGAGGGCTTCGTCCCTTTCATCGGGGCCGAGGTCGTCCAGCCGGCTCTCAGCCCCACCGGGGAGCAAAATGTCCTCGTCCATGGCTTCGCCACTTTTCACCGAGAGCCGGGGCCAGCGGAGTTCATGGCAACCGTTCCCCAAACCATCAGCGATCATCTCTCTGACAGTTGCCTGGTGGGCTCCTGGGACCGGTGCAGTGGGCACCGGGCCAGCAGTGCTGGCACCAGGAGTGCGACCTAGGGCTGGTGCAATATGCACTCAGGCCACCTCGGGCACAAGGGCCCCCGTCGGTGGCTCGGCCGCTTCCCGATCAAAGGAGCGCGTCTCGGCAGTGACCGAAGTCTTACGGCTTCGACGTCTTACCTCCCCTCCATCGGCCAAGTTACCTTGGCCTCCGGCTCGGGCACACCCCCGCGAACTGCGGGTGCTTGCCACCTCCCAGCCGTCAGGCCTGACCGGGAGGTGGGACCAGTCGACCGGTACCCCGGTCACGAGCTGTGCCAAGCGGCACAAAACGGCTAGCTCGGCCAGAGCTGCCAGGTTCCTTGCTGCATTGAGGTCTCGGTCTATGGCCAGGCCGCAGCTGTCGCAGTGGAAGACCCGGGCGTTGCGGGAAAGGTGGGGTTTCTTCGCCCTGCACCCAGAGCAGAGCTTCGAGCCCGGGTACCACCGGGCAGCCAGCCAGAGGGCAGAGCCGTACCTCGGGCACTTGTAGGAGAGCTGGCGGCGGTGCTCGGCCGGGGAGGCGTCAGCCCAGGCCCGGTTGAAACCCCTCTTGCCATTGCCCTTGCGGCCCAACTGGGAGACCCCGAGGTCCTCCACGACGTTCACGGCGTAAGTGCCGGCAGCTTGGTGGCTCGCCTTGTGGACGGCGTCAGCCCTCACGTCGGCCGCCTCCTGGTGGGCACGGGACAGGCGGTGCTGAGCTTCTCGTGCTCTCCTGGAACGGTCCCGCCAGTAACAGGCGCCCTGTACGTGGGTGCCGTCGGAGTTGAAGCACCTCGGGCTCCCGGCCCTGTGCTGGCGGTCCATGTGGCGCTGGTAGCGGGAGACCTTCTTCTCTACGCCCTCGAAGGCCTTCGGGTTGCCGGTGACGGTGCCGTCGGAGGACACGAGAAGGGCGTGCACGCCGACGTCGTGGCCGGCCACGCCGGACAGCGTTGTCACCTTGGCCGGCTTCTCTCGGGCCACCCCGAAGCTCACCCAAGTACGGGAGCCCTTGGTCACCAGGGTGGCCCTCAGGGCCCTGGCCGTGCCGGCTTCGAGCCTGAGCCTGAGCTTGTCGGTCTGCTCCTTGGTCCTGAGCACCCCGACCACCGGCAGCTGGACGTGGTGGCGGTCGAGCACCTTGACAGCCCCGGTGGTAAAGCTCGTCGACTGCTGGCCCCGCCGGCCCTTCGGTCTCGGCCACCCAACTCTTGGCCCCTTGCGGCCACCGTCCCTGGAAGAGAAGTGGTCACCGAACGCCCGGGAGAGGGCCTCGAAGGCGGAGGAGTAGCACTCCTTGGAGTTCTCTCCCCACCAGGGGGCCACCTCGTCCTTCACCCTGTTCCAGACGTACCTCATGGCAGGGGCGGACCAGGGGACTGCCACGCTCACCGGCTGGTACGGGGCCTTCTTCCCAGCTCTGGCTTCATGAACCTTCCGCCGCGACTCCTCCAGCTCCACCAGGTACGAGAGAGCAGCTGCCTCTTCTGCGAAACCCTCGGCTTCCTCTGCCCTGGCCCCCTGGCGGAGGGCGAGCACCCTGAAGGCCTCCCTCACCCTCAGTTGCTCCTCCACCAGGTCCCTGGCCCAGTTCCAGGCGAAACGCCTGGCGCCCTGGTGAGAGGCGATCTCTGGATGACGCCCTGGGCGGTCGACCTCGAAGCGGTAGGCCACCACCTCCCATCCCTCGGGCACGGTGAACTTGGCCATCACCGACATCCTGACAGGGGGGTGAGACATCGTCGTGACTTTGCCAGGAGGGGATGGCAACTGCTCTTTCTCTCTTCCAGGGGCTGACAGGTGGTGACAAAGGTTGATGTTCGTTGAAGGTTTCGTGAGCAGTGGCCAACTCTCCGCGCTTCCCCGCGGATGCGCCTTCGAGCGCTTCTTGCCACCGGTTCCATGCGGTTGCGTTAGGGGCTCCTCACTCGTGGTGCACGACTCGGCTGGGCTAGACCTCATCCCGACCGTGAGGATCGGCCCGGCCAGTGCAGGCTCGGTGCACGCGGGGTCGAGACGAGGTGGAGAAAACGTGCCGCTCGCCTTTGCCCCTGGGCCGGGGCACGCCAGGAAGCTAGCTCGCCGCTGGCGCGAGCAGCCGTCTCGCGCGCCCGAGCGCCAGCAACCTGCCGTACGGCTCGTCCACCACGAAGCGGTACGCGGCTAGAGGGTCCACTGCTGTTGGCGACACGCTCGTAACCTGGGAGGCAGTCAAGTCCTCTGCGAAGTCCATGGCTTCTATGACAAAGAGCCTCGCTGACTCAGCTTCTGCGATGTCGTCTGGCGTCCATCGGTCGGCCATGTCGTTACCTCCCGCCCAAGTAGCGCGCAATGACCGGCCCTATGTCAATAGGAAAACCTGTGGATTTACAAAAGGCCCTTGACCAGCGGTTGCAGGCCGTTATCCACATATCCACAGCCGCTCGACCGGCGAGGTCGCCGGCTATTGCTACGGCCAGAGCCGGGCGGTCCCGACCGTACCGGACGTTCTGCTGGCTAGCTCAACTGGAAACAGGCTATCCAGCCGGCCTACTAGAACGCCCCAGTGCCACTGGGCGTGCCCATGCCGGTCGGCCCGTCGTAGCCCGTGCCTGCGGTGCAGAGGTAGGCGAGGCTCGGGTCCGCGAAATGGCCGTGACCGGCGCAGGAGCCGTTGGAGCCGCTGGTGACATCGTTCAGGTCCGGGTTCGTTGCACCGAAGTTGATCTGCGAGCCGGCATAGTACAACCCTTCTGCCCCGTCGGGGTACGAGGAGGGCAGGCCGCCGGCGAGCCCGTAGACACCCGCGATGATCTGGGCGGAGGCGCTGGTGCCGCCGAAAACGAGCCAGCCGGGCTCCCCGTAGGTGTCGTAGACGTTGAGCCCGGTGTAGGGGTCGGCGTCGGCGGCGACGTCCCCGACGGTGCGGTAGCCCGAGCAGCCGGTGTCGGTCTGCCAGTCCGGCTTGGGTATGACCGCCGAGCAGCCGCTGCCTGTCCCGGACCACACGGTCTCCTCCCAGCCCCGGCTCGTGCTGCTGTCCACGCTCAAAGAGGTGCCGCCGACGGCTATGACGCTCGAGGCGGCGGCCGGGAACTCTGCCCCGTAGCCGTTGTCACCGCTGGCGGCGGTGACGGCGACCCCGGGATGGTCGTAGTACTCGGCGGCGTAGGAGCCCTCGGTGCTGAACTCAGAGCCGCCGTAAGAGTTGCCGATGGCCGCCGGGCCGAAGGAGGCCGCGGTGTCCACCGCGGTGCCCAGGTCGGCCAAGTTATTGGAGTCCGCCTCTACGAGCACGATGTTGCACTCGGGGCAGAGGGCGGAGACCGCGTCGAGGTCGAGGGATATCTCTTCGGCCCAGCTGGTATTGGCCTGGGGATAGGAGCTTTCGAGGCCGTCCTGGTTGACCTTGGCGAAGCACGGCCCGCTACCGGACAGGTCTGGCCTGCCGGTCGGGGCCTGGCACTCGGCGATGTTACCGAGGTTGTTGTTGGTATCGGTGCGGTAGGCGACCAGGTCGCTATAGGCGTTCGGGTCGTCATAGGCGTCCACCACGGCCACGGCCTTGCCGGCCCCGTTTTGCTCGGCGGCGGCTGCCAGGGCGTAGGCGTTCTGGAGTTGTGGGGCGTAGTAGCTCACAGGCGGAGGGCTGTTGTGCGGGTTGCGGCCGCCGCCCTGGCCCTTGTCAGTGGCCACCGGCACCAACTGGACCGCGTCACAAGCCGCGTAACCGAGCGCCGGTGTGGCGCAGACCCTTTCGCTCATGTAGGCCAAGCCCGTCGACGAGGGCTGTGCCCCCGCCGGGACCGGCACGCCGCCCCACACCAGGCCCAGCAGACCGCCAGCCAGCAGGACCGTTGCCAGACGCCTAGACATCATGTGCTCCCTTCGACCATGTGGCACCGCCGACCCTTCGGCGTTGCCAGGACCGAACTACCTTTCATTGACGCCTCGGTCCGACAGCTTTTGTGACACTGCCGCGCCGACCGGTTGACCCACCAGAGCCGAAAGTCACTTGCGTTTGTCAGGAGTTTCTGACCGCAGCGATTAGGAGCTCCTCATTAGGCGGACAGGAGACCTCGGAGTGGGCAATTCTCCACCAGGTTTGCGCCCTGTCGGCGCCGCAAGTACCGGCTAGGGGCGCCAGCTTGGCCTCCGCTACCGCCGCTTGGGCGGCCGGGGCCGCCCTCCCGACCGAGAGCGACGCTGCGACCTAGCCCATCTTCGTCAGCGCCACCGCGAAGTCGCGCTCGGGCAGGACGCGCTCCTCACGCCGGCAGGTGCACCTCCCCCGCCCTCCGACGAGGAGGCAGCAAGGTCGGGCCGGCGCTCCCCCGCAGCACCAGCGGCTCCAGGCGGAGGCGCTCCGAGAGGGGGGTGGCCGGCCCAGTCTCCCCGTCGTAGAAATGGAGGACCCGCAGGCGGTACCAGATGGCAGCGGTGTCGATCAGCATGGCCCCGCACCGACCTCCACGACACCGTGCTCTGGAACTGGTGGCGCAACCTGACCGGCACTTCGACGAAGTGCTCGTAACCCAGGGGGTGCGGCTCCTCTCCAGGGACCCTCAATATAAGCATTTGCCCTGGTTGACGAAGCGCGT
>JAKACE010000111.1 GCA_021821705.1 Actinomycetes bacterium
GTCGGTCCCCTTGGCCGCGCTCGCATCGCTGGAGGCGCCGGCCGCTGGCGGGACCCGGCGGGCAGGGCCGAGGTCGAACAGCTTGTCGGCCGTGCCAACGCCGGATGCGCCGGCGTGGGCGCCGGCACCGTTGGCCTCCACCGTCTGCACCCGGCGACCGCTGCTCCCCCCGGCCGCCTGGTCCCCCACGTCGCCGCCCTCGGGCTCCCCGCCGACCGGTGAAGAAGAGGTAACAGGGCCGGGCTCGCTCTCCTCCGTAAGGTCGTCCTGGCCTTCCAGGCGCCCCTTTATGACCTTGAGCGGTAGGAAGGCGTCACGTTGCTGGCGCAGGACCCAGCGCAGGCGATCGATGTCGCTGTCGTAGAACTTGCGGTAGCCCGAAGGCGTGCGCTCGGGGTCGACCAGGCCCTGGCTCTCGAGGAACCGGATCTTCGAGATGGTGACGTCGGGGAACTCCTCCTGAAGCAACGAGAGGACTTCTCCGATGGACAGGTGCGACCTGGTGGCCACTGGTCTTCGACCCGCTCCCGCTGCGCTCAGGCCCCGTCGGGCGCGACCGCGCCGGTGGCGCCCTGGTGCCCGGGTACGAGGAAAAGCAAACGGAACCTGCCGACCTGGAGCTCGTCACCGCTCTCGAGGACCACGTCCTGGTCGATCCCGCGCCGGTTCACGTACGTGCCGTTGAGAGAACCGACGTCGTGGGCCCAGTAGGCACCTTCGCGGTGGTGCACCTCGGCATGACGCCGGGAGACCGTTATGTCGTCGAGGAAGACGTCGCTGTCAGGGTGGCGCCCTATACGCACGACATCGGCGTCCTCGGCCGCGAGCACGAACCGGGACCCCGAGTTGGGCCCGCGCGTCACGACCAGTACGGCACCGCCGGGCGGCACTCCGTACACCAGGTCGCCCGGGTCGAGCTGGAAAGGCTCCCCGCCCCCTTCGGGCACCATCACCACAGCCGCCAGCGAGGTCGTGGCCGGCTCGGACGAGCCCTGGGTACGCTCCAGCCGCGCGCCGCACGAGGAGCAGAAGTTGGCGCCCTCGGGGTTGCGGTGGCCGCAGCGGTTACAGAACAAGGGCCGGCCTCAAGCCTCGATCAGCCGGCGGTACTCCGCCGGGCCGAGCAGGCCGCCGAGAGGGCTCGGGGAAACTGGCTCTATCAGGCAAATCCACCCCTCCCCGTACGGGTCTTCATTGACCTTCTGTGGTGCGTCCGTCAGCTCCGAGTTGACCTCGACCACGGTGCCCGGCACGGGGGCGTACACGTCGGATACCGACTTGGTCGATTCTAGCTCGCCGATGGCCTGGCCCGCCTCGACCTGGGTGCCGGGCTCGGGAAGCTGTACGAACACGATGTCGCCGAGGGCGTCCTGGGCGAAGTCGGTTATGCCGAGCCTCACGCGCTCGCCCTCCTGGCGTGCCCACTCGTGGTCGGGGCTGTAGCGGAGATCGTCTGGAACGTTCACGGTGGAGACCATACCGGCCCGGCGGGGCCCTGCGCTCGCCCGGTTGGCCCCAGCGCCTCCCGGTTGGCCCCAGCGCCTCCCGGTTGGCCCGTCGCAAGACCGTCAGGCTCGCAGCAGCTCCCTGACCTTGCGTGCGCAGTCACGTGCCCGGGCCCCGGCCACCACGTCGTCGGGGCCCTCGGCCCAGACGTGGGTGAGGGCTTCCTCGGGATCGGGAACCACGAGACACCATCCGTCCGGATGGATGATCTTGACCCCGTCGACAAGGACCATGGTCTCTCCTCGGCCGAGCTCCATCATGGCCCGCATCACCGCTCCCTTGCGTTCCCAGGGAGTGACAACGCCTTCGTGGTACACGAAGACCTCCGCCAAACCGTCCAGGACGGCGGAAAGGCTGGTACCGCAGGCAGCCAGCAGGTCGAACAGGTGGACGAGCGCTGCCACTGCGTCGTAGGCCGGTAGGAAAGCGGGAAAGACGTAGCCGCCGGAACCCGACGCAGCGAAACCGACCCGGTTTCCCGCCGCGACCTCCATCACCTGCGAGCCGCCGAGCTTGGTCCACACGACCTCGGTCCCTGCGGCACGGCACATGGCCTCGGTCGCCGACGGGGCGGACACCGCCAGGGCGACTGCGGCCGGGCGGTGGGCGCTGTCCTGGCCCAGGACCAGTGCCAGCATGGCCATGAGCCCCTGGGTGTCGCCAAGTATGCGCCCGCCTCCGTCCACCAGCGCCAGTTGCTCCCCGTCCGGCGACAGGACCGCTCCGAAATCGGCACCTGCGGCCTTCACCAGTGCCGATACGGACCGGGCGTGCTCCCAGCGGTCGTACGAGAGGGCCTGGGGCCTCGCCGCGTAAGGGTTGAGCGAGAGCACCTCGGCCCCAAGGCGACCGAGCACGGCCGGCATCACGAAGGATGTCGCGCCGTAGGCATAGTCGAGCACCACCTTGAACGCCGCCGACCGGGCACGCTCCAGGTCCAGGCCCTCGATCAACGAAGCGGCGTAAAGGTCGGGGGCACTCATGGGATAGCTCACGTCCCCCGTTTCCGCCGCCAGGCAGCGCCGGAAGTCCTCGCGGTAGAAAATCCGCTCGACCTTTCGCTGGGACGCCTCCGCCAGGTCGAGGCCGTCGCCATCGAAGAACCTGATGGCCACGGACTGGGGGTCCTCGCACGACAGCCTGACGGAGAGCCCGCCGGCACCGCGCTGCTGGCGCACCCCGAACCGGGTCACGGGCACCGTCGCCACCTCGAGCTCGGAAACGTCGACCCCGGCTGCGTTGAGCCCGGCCGTGAGCGACTGTTCGAGCATCCGGGCCACCCGGCTCGTGTCGCGTGACACCACGACCCTGGCTCCCCGCGGCAGCGTCGTGGCGTACGCCATGGCAAGGCGTACGGCCAGTTCGGGGGAGACGTCCACGTTGGCCAGTCCCTTCACGCCGTAGCGCCCGAAAAGGTGGCGGGCACCTCGCGACTCCCACACGATCGACGAGTTGACCGTGGCACCCTGCTCCACGGCTTTGAAGGGGAAGACCTTGACCCCCGGGTGCACCAGGGCGTGCTCGCCCACGAAGCACTCGTCACCGAGCACCGCGCCCTCGTCGATCCTGGCCCCGCGACGCAGGTCGCTACCTCGCCCTATGACACAACCCCGCAGCCTGACGCCCGGCCCGAGATGGACGTTGTCGTGCACCACGACGCGCTCCAGGTTGGCGCCCGCCCCGACCCTCACGTTGCGCCCCAGTACGGTGTACTCCCCGAGCACGGCGCCCGCCTCCACGCGGCAGTAGTCGCCGATCATGGCCGGGCCCACGACCTCGGCGCGCTGGTCGACCTCGGCGCCCTCGCCCAGCCAGATACCTCGGCCCAGCGAGAAACCGGGTACTTCGACAGCCACCCGCCCGTCCAGGACGTCGCGGTGGGCGCGGGCATACGCCTCCAAGGTGCCGATGTCCTCCCAGTAGCCGTCCGTGACGAAGCCGTAGAGGACGGCTTCATCACCCAAGAGCCGGGGGAACACGTCGGTGGAGAAATCGGCCGTGCCTGGCGGTATGTGGTCGAAGACGGCAGGCTCCAGCACGTATATGCCGGTGTTGATCGTGTCGGAGAACACCTGTCCCCACGTCGGTTTCTCCAGAAAGCGGTCAACCGCCCCGTCGGGCTTTGTCATCACGATCCCGAACTCGAGCGGGTTGGGCACGGACCGCAGGGCCATGGTCGCCAGCGCCTGCTTGTCCTGGTGGTAGCGCACGACCTCCCCGAGGTCAATGTCCGTGAGCACATCGCCCGAGATCACCAGGAACCGCTCGTCCAACTGCTCACGTGCATTGCGTACCGAACCTGCCGTCCCGAGGGCGACCTCCTCGGTGGCGTACACCATGCTGACCCCGAACTCCGCCCCGTTGCCGAAGTAGTTCTGCACGGCGTTGGCCTGAAAACCGAGGGTCACGACGATCTCGTTGAAACCATGCCTACGCAGCAGCGATACGGCGTGCTCCATCAGCGCCCGGTTGGCCATGGGCACGAGGGGCTTGGGCTGGTTGTAGGTGAGCGGGCGCAGGCGGGTGCCCTCGCCCCCGGCCATGATGACGGCCTTCACCTGCCGGCCGGCTCCCCTCGGGGAGGAGCCCCGTCGGGCTGCCCCGGCGCCGGTGCCGACGCGCCCATGTCGGCGCCGTCGGGCCCGGGCCTGCCGCCAGGGGACCTCAGGTAACCGGCAAGGGCCGACCACGCCAGGACCTGGCCGGCCCCGCCGATGAACCAGGCCGCCGCCCTCATGGCGCGCCGATCCTCGCTCGGCGGCCCTGCCAGGATGAAAAGCGGCAGGGCGACCATCATGGCGAAGGCGCCGGCCTTGCCCGTACGGCTCACCTCCACGCGGCGCCGGCCGGACGCAGCCAGCACGGCCGCTCCACCTGCAGCGCACACCTCCCGGGCGGCGACCAGCCTGACGAACCAGCGGGGCACCACTCCTGCGCGCATGGCACCGACGATCGCGGTGGCAACCAACACCCGGTCGACGAGCGGGTCTGCCACCTTGCCCAGCTCGCTCCCCTGGTCGTAGCGGCGGGCTACCCACCCGTCCAAGCCGTCGCTGGCACCCAGGGCGGCCAGCACCCACGCGGCGCGTGAACGCGAGCGCCGGTCCCCGAGACGAAGGAGCGATACGAAGGTGGGAAGGGATGCCAGGCGACCGAATGTGAGCAGGTTCGGCACCGTCAGCACCCTGGCCCCCGGTTCGGCGGTCGGCACAGCCCGAGCATACGGAACACGGCCGGCGGACGCCTGCCGGCCTGCTCACACGGCACGGTCTGCGGCTCCTGCAAGCTGTCCTGCCTACCGGGCCGCTACTGCGGGGGCGGCAGGTCAAGGCCTCAGCGGCCCAGCTGTACCGCCTTGACGAGCAACAGGAACACGGCCACGACGAGATAGCCCCGCAGGGCCCACATCCCGAGAACCCGCTGGCGCGACCACGGGGGCCGGCCGAGAAGGGCCAGAGGCGGCATCCTCCATGTCTCGCGGTTGGCACCGACGCGGCCGGCGACCGGCCCTCGGGAGCGGCCGCCGGCACGCCGGTGCGACATCGAGGCCAGGCCCATACCGGCCAGCCCGGCGACCAGGGCGCCGCCCAGCACCGCCGACAGCATGCCGACGTTCACGTCCGGGAACGCGGTCTGCACCACCAGGGTCAGCGACATCACGAGCAGGACGCCGATAATGAGACCAGCGACGGCATTGAGCCAGGTCCGGTTGACCCACGGCCCGAGGACCTCCTTGTCGTTGCACAGGAGCAAAAGGAACACCGACGCCGAAGGCAGCAGGACCCCGGCGAGTGCCTGGACCGAGACCGTGATCAAGCCGAGAGGAGCCCCCGGGACAAGCACTATCCCGGCGGCCACGGCGACGAGGGCGGCGAAGCTGGCATAGAAGCCCTTGGCCTGGAAGAACGACCGGTGCAGCGAGTGGTGGGCGCCGAAGAAGTCGCCGAACGCGTACGAGGTGCCAAGGGTGACGGCCGCCGCCCCGATTATCGAGGCGTTGAGCAGCACCAGGGCGTACAGGGCGCCGGCGACATGGCCCAGTTCGTGGCCGAGGGCGTCCGCCACCGTGCCCGCATTGAGGAAGTTGCCGGCGAACCTGGTGCCGTTGAAGGCGAAAGCGCAGGTGACCATCATGGCCGTGGCGCCGATCACGGTGACGAAGGAACCGATGACGGTGTCAGCGCGCTCGTAGTCGATGTAACGGGGCGTGATCCGCTTGTCCACGATGTTGGACTGCTGGAAGAACAGCTGCCAGGGCGCCACCGTCGTACCGACGATGGCGATGACGAGCAGCACCGACGTCGAGTCGAACCCGCCTCGGACACCGGGCGTCGAGAACCCGTGGAGGATGGGGGCGAGGTGCGGGTGGCTCATCACCGCCAGGGGCACCACGAGGAGGTTGGCGACGACGAAGACCAGCATGAAGCGTTCCCACCGCCGGAAGCTTCCGGTGGCCGTGATGGCCACCAAGCCCAGTGCTGCCAGCGGCACCGAGACGTACTTGCTGAGCCCGAAGTAACCCAGGGCCAGGTCCACCCCGATGAACTCCGTGACGATCGTGAGGAAGTCCAGGAGCAAAAGGTCACCTACTGAGAACCAACCCCAGAAGCGGCCGAAGCGCTCCTTGATGAGCCGGGCGTGCCCGACACCGGTGACGGCTCCGAGACGCACGACCATCTCCTGGTTGACCACCAGGACCGGTATGAGCAGGGGCAGGACCCACAGCAGGGAGTTGCCGTAGTTCTGCCCGGCCTGCGAATAGGTCGCGACGCCGCCTGCATCGTTGTCGCCAACCATCAC
>JAKACE010000112.1 GCA_021821705.1 Actinomycetes bacterium
TCGGCATGGCTCGCTGCCTGTCCCCGTTGGGAGGGGCCGGCCTGTGCAGGCTCAGGCCTGTGCTGGCATCCCGTAGGGCAGGTGGCCCGTCTCGGCCTCGATCACAACGAGCCGGTTGTACTTGGCCACCCGCTCGCCGCGTGCCGGCGCCCCGGTCTTGATCTGGCCTGCGCCGCTGGCGACGGCCAGGTCGGCGATGAAGGTGTCTGGCGTTTCGCCCGAGCGGTGGGAGATGAACTGGGTGTACCCGGCAGCCCGGCAGACGCTGATGGCCTCGAGGGTCTCGCTCACGGTCCCGATCTGGTTGAGCTTGATCAGCGCCGAGTTGGCAGCCTTGCGCTCGATGCCCTCGCGGATGATGGCCGGGTTGGTCACGAACAGGTCGTCGCCCACGAGTTGCACGCGCTCGCCCAAGCGGGCGGTCAGCTTGACCCAACCGTCCCAGTCGTTCTCCGCCAGGCCGTCCTCGATGGACCAGATGGGGTAACGGCCCACCAGTTCTTCGTAGCGGTCGATCATCTGGTCGGTCGTGAGCTTGACGCCGGGGGAGTAACGGTAGGCGCCGTCCTGCTCGCGCATCTCGGAGGACGCAGGGTCCAAGGCGATGGCGACGCCGTCGCGCCCAGGCGTGTAACCGGCCGCTGTGATGGCCTCGACGAGCAGGTCGAGCACTTCCTCCGGGGTGCCGAGGGCGGGGGCGAAGCCGCCCTCGTCCCCCAGGCCGGTGGCGTGGCCGCGCGAGTGCAGTAGGCCCTTGAGGGCCTGGTAGATCTCGGCACCGGCCCGCAGGGCCTCGGAGAAGCTCGGGGCCCCCAGCGGGGCGAGCATGAACTCCTGGAACTCGAGCGGGTTCTGGGCGTGGGCACCGCCGTTCACGACGTTGAAGTTGGGTACGGGCAGCCGCAAGAGGGCCTGGTCCGATGCCAACCAGGCGTAGAGCGGCTTACCGTCCGCCGCGGCCATGGCACGGGCCGCTGCCATGGAGGCTCCGACGGTGGCATTGGCCCCGAGCCGGCTCTTGGTCTCGGTACCGTCCAGCTCGATGACGGCCCGGTCCAGCTCCTCCAGGCTCTTCCAGGACTTGCCGCTCAACAGCCCGTTGATCTCGGTGTTGACGTTGTTCACGGCCTTGGTGACACCCGCGCCCTTGAAGCGCTTGGGGTCGCCGTCACGCAGTTCGACGGCCTCACGAGTACCGGTCGAGGCGCCCGAAGGGACGCCGGCGACCCCGGTCGGGCCGTTGTCCAGCTCCACTGAGACTTCCAGTGTCGGGCGGCCACGGGAGTCGAGGATTTCAAGTGCTTGGACCTTGGAGACCGTGTAGGCCATGTGGGGGCGTGCCTCGCTTTCGTGTTCGTCTCGTCGTGCGACCGCCCGTCGCCCCCGCGCCGCGGGCGTCCGGGGACCGTCGCGGTTACGACCCTAGCCGGGCAGGCCAGGACCAGGCCAAGGCCGAAAGTAACAAGCGGGCACGCCCTGCGGCTCGAGCACCGCCGGCCTCCTCGGGCCGGGCCCGGCAGCGCGCCTCGGCCTTCGCCACCGGGGCGTCAGATCGTGCGGGTGAACAGCAATATGGCCAGGACCACCCCAGCCGCTCCCACCACCAGCAGCAAGGAAGCCTGGGCTGCACGGGCGGCAAGCTTGACACCCCCGACCACGAGCACGATCAGGGCCAAGACCACGACGACCACACCGGCTATGTCGTGCTTGCTGAAAGACGAACCACTGGCGGCCAGGTAGTGCACCTCGCCGAATCTAGCCCAGCCGTGCACCAGCCGCCTTGGTGAGCGGGCCCCGGCGCAGCTGTGCCCGCTCGATGGCGTGGGCGGCGTTGATGAGCGCCAGATGGGACAACCCCTGGGGGACATTGCCGAAGAGCTCGCCGGTGGTGGGGCTCACCTGCTCCGACAGGAGGCCGAGGTCGTTTGCCATGGCCACGGCCTCGTCCATGAGCCGACAGGCCCGTTCGACCTGGCCGTTGTGCGCCATGGCCGACACCAGCCAGAACGAGCAGGCGACAAAGGCGTTCTCCTCCTCGTCCATCCCGCTGTAGCGGTACACGGCCGGGCCTTTGGACAGGTGACGGACCACGGCTTCGATGGTGCCGGCCAGGCGCTCCCCCTCGGCGAAACCGGTGCGGCCCGCCAGCAGTACGGCTGCGTCGAGCTTCTCGCTGCCGGCGTAGAAGGTGTAGGCGCCCATGGCTGGTGACCAGCACCGCTCGTCAACCCAGGCCCTCACGGTATCGGCCTCGTGGCGCCACCGCTCTATGTTGCGCCGGGGCAGCTGGCCCGCCTCGGCCAGGCGGCAGGCCCGGTCGAGGGCGACCCAGCAGCCGATCTTGGAGATGGTGTAGTGCTGCAGGTCGGGCAGCTCCCACATGCCCGAGTCCTTTTGTTGCCATGCATTGCAGCACTCGTCGGCCAGGTCGCTCATCAGGCGGCTGGTGTTGTCGTCCAGGACGTGGCCCCCGGCGGCGTACTTGGCCATCATGTCGAAGAAGTCGCCGTACACGCCGAGCTGGGTCTGGCCCCGGGCCGAGTTGCCTGCACGCACCGGCCGGCTGTCCCGGTAGCCGGGGACGTCGATCTCCGCCTCGCCGACGGGCACCTGGCCCCCCATCGTGTAGAACACGTGGAGCCTGCCGCCCGAGGTCCTTACAGCCGAGAGGATCCACGAGACGGCCGCGTGCACCTCCTCGTGCAGCCCGAGGTTCATGAATGCGTCCAGTGTGAACGAGGAGTCCCGGATCCATGCGTAGCGGTAGTCGTAGTTCTTGTTGCCCCCGACCCGCTCGGGCAGCGAAGTGGTGGCAGCGGCAGCAATGGCCCCGGACGGTTCGTAGAGCAGGCTCTTGAGAGCCAGGGCGCTGCGCTCGACAGCGCGTTCCCAGCGCCCTCCTGCGGGCAGGTGGGAGCTCCAGTCCCGCCAGGAGGCCGCCGTGGCGGCCAGCCGGTCGTAGACAGAGGGCGGGCCGGGAACGTAGACGGGCTCGTTGTCCGTGGCCACCAGGCAGATCAGGGCACGCTCGCCCTTGCGTAGGCGCACCTGCCCGCTGACGGCGTCCGGGCCGGTCTCGCTCGGGCCGGTGTTGTCCGTGACCACGGCCAGCATCTGGTCGCCGACGCGTGCCACCGGTACGCCATGGTGGGCCCTCACGAACGGGCTGGCCTGGCGGAACCTGTCACCGGGCACCATACGCCATGTCAGGGCCACCTCTCCGGCTGTGCACTCGACCTGGCGGGCCAGCTCGGTCCAGGGCAGGCGCCCGGCGGCGCCGCTGTTGAGGGCATCGGTCACCAGAGCGGTGCCACTGCCGGTCGAATAGGTGGTCTCGAGCACGTTCGTGCCGGGAAGGTACCGGCGCTCGCTGGTGGCCTCACCCTCCGGCTGCAGGCAGAAGTACCCGCCGCCGTCCGGTTCCATGAGAGCGGCGAAGATGGGTGGTGCGTCGATCGCAGGCACCGGCCACCAGTCCACGCGGCCGTCGCGCGCCACCAGGGCCACGGTGCGGCCGTCCCCGAGCACGGCGTAGTCGGCAATGGGGGCGTAGCCCAGCGCGTCCCGGCCGCTCAGCACGGCCAGCCCGTTGAGCACGGCCCCGCCTCGGCCCCAGACCTGGCACGGGCCGCGAGGCTGACGGGCTGGTCCCGCCATTGGGGCTTCGACCCCCTCGCCACGGGCTCAGGCCTCCTGGTCGAACTGCTCGGCGACCGTCCTCGACGCCATGGGCGCGCTCTGCGGCCAGGGGAAACCCCGCGCCCGGCCCCAGGCCGTCTCGAGGCGCACTATCGGCCCTACCGTGTCGTACCAGCGCCTAGGCCCCGGGTGCACGGGTGCATGCCTGCGCACCCAGCGCGCCGTGCGGAGCCGATGGCGGCGGTCACCGAGCTCGTCGGCCAGCTTGCCGGCCAGGTCCGGGTCGGAAAGGGGTTGCGACAGCGCCGCCCCGAGCTCGTCGACGGCCAGGCGGAAGTCCTGGTTGGCGGCGGCGGCCACGGGCTCTGTCCCGCGACCGAGGACCTCGAGGCGGCCCACGAAGGGCCGGGCGTGTTCGGCCTGTGCCAACAGTGCCTCCGACCTGGCCCCGGTCCCCAGTGCCCGGGTGACGTCACGGGCGGCGGCCAACCACAAAGCGGCATGCTCGAGCACCACCTTCCCCAGGGTGCCCGCGTCCCAATTACGCTCGACCGCCGCCGGGCCGTCCGGCGCCTGGCCCGGGGCCGCCGCGCCGCGCCATTGGCGAAGTGCCGCCCTTAGCACCTGGGCCTCCTCATGGAGCACGTCGAGGGAGTCGCCGCCATTGCCGGAGCCGTGGCGGGTGAAGCGACGCTCGAGGGTCACTGCTTCGCCTTGCCGTTTGTGCTCGCCGCCCCCACCAGCTCGTGCTGGCGTTTCTCGGCCACGGTGCGGGCCACCGCCGTCGCGAAGGTCCTGGCCGTACCGGGCAAGGTTTTCAAGAAGCTCGGGTCCAGGAAGCCTCCGGCCTTGTCGTCGAACTGCCCGCGGGCGCCCCGGTCGCGCTCCGAGTCCACCGGCGCGTACAGGTTGACCGGCCTGTCCCCGGGCACAACACGCTCCTCGGTGAGCTGGCTGTCCCAGGCGGCCAGAGCCGCGTACTGGTTGGCCAGGCCGGGGAAGAGCCTGCCGGCCAGCACCAACATCTTGTTCCAGCTGCCGACGACTTTCATACGCCGGCCGCTGAGGGCCGCTTCGAGTATGGCCAGCGCCGGGACCTCGGGCTGGTAGATGGGAGGTACCGGCTGGGGGTGCCTGTGCATCGTCGTCTCGCACCAGTCGAACTGCGGCGTGTTGACGGCGGGTAGGTGGACCATGCTCATCTTCACGTGGCTGCCCTCGTGGACCAGCTCGGACCGGACGGACTCGAAGAACCCCCGGCAGGCGAACTTCGACGAACAGTACGCCGACTGCAGGGGGATGCCGATGAAGGCCAGTGCCGAACCGACGTTCACGATGTGGCCGCTGTCGCGGGGGCGCATGCGCGAGAGCGCTGCCATCGTGCCCCATACCTGGCCGAGGAAAGTCACCTCGACGGCCCGCTTGAAGTCGTTCGGCTTGACGTCCCCTACGGGTGCGAAGACCGTCGTCATGGCGTCGTTGACCCATACGTCGATCGGCCCCAGTTGCTCCTCCACCAACGACGCCGCCGCGTCGACCTCGTCGAAGACGGACACGTCGGCAGGTAGCGCCACCGCCCTTGCCCCCTGGGCTCTGGCCTCGGCCGCAGCAGCGTCGAGGCCGGCAGTACCCCTGGCGACCAGAGCCACGTCGAAGCCGTTCTGCGCGAACATCCTCGCCGCTGCCCGGCCGACACCGGCCGACGCCCCGGTTATGACCGCTACCTTTTTGTCAGCCACTGTCCTGGTTCCTCCTCTCGGCGCCGGCGCGCGTACCCAGCGCCAGTGCGGGCCTGCCAGTGCGGGCCTGCCTCGACAAGTACCCACACCGGCACCGGCTTCATGCGCGCCCCATGGCGGCAGGCGACGGGCGGGAGCGCTCGGGCGGAGGCGCTTCGGTCGGCAGGTGGTTAGCAGTCGGGGGCGCCCTGGGTAGGACTTCGCTCCAGCGGCCGGCCGTCGCTGGCGGGGCGGCCGGCCGCAACAGGCGCTTCAGCCTCGCCGGTCGCCTCGCCGCGGTGGTGGTGTGCCGGCGTCACCAGGCTCGCCTTTCCGCTATTGCCTGGTTTGCCTGACTTGTGCGCCGCGGTGTGGTTTTGCGCTAAGCCAGACGTCACCGGGAGCGGTGGCGCCTTCAGCATCCGGGGCACGGGGCCGACTAAAGGTGTGGCAGATTGCCCACACCCGAAAGGCACCGATTGAGCAGGGACGCTGACGAGCGCGCCGGGAACAGGGGACAGGCCAGCCGGTCGTCGGCGGCCTGGGGCCCCCAGGGTCGCGCTGTCTTCTTCGCCCTGGTGATGGCCGGCGTCAGCGCGTGGGCGGTCTACGTAGGGTCCCAGGGGCCGGCTCCGGTGCCCCGCCAACTGCCGGGCCTGTTCCCGCTGGTCGCCATCGGGGTGTGGGCCGCCGCCCGCTACCCTGTAAGCGTCGGGGCGAGCCGGATGTCGGTTGCCGTGCCGCTGTGCGAGCTGCCGGCGCTGGTCGGAGTGGTCTTCCTTCCCCCCGTGCTCGCCGTGCTCGCCTTCTCGGTGGGCTACGTGCCGGCCACGTGGTCCGGGCGTCGCTCATGGGCACAGGCCCTGGCCAGCTGGGCCTGCTACCTGGTCCCGGTCAGCGTGGCCCCGGTGGTCTACCACCTCGTCGCGAACG
>JAKACE010000113.1 GCA_021821705.1 Actinomycetes bacterium
ATCATTGGTCTAGACCATTGTGGTCTAGACCATACCGCCGACGGCCACCAGGGCCCAGCCGACCCGTGTGGACCTCAGCACAAGGAGCGCACAGTGAAAAGAAGAAGGATCGCTCCCACCGCTATCGCCCTCGCCGTCGCGGCGGGAGTTGGCGGCGGGGTGCCCGCAGTAGCATCCGCCCAAACCGGCCACACCCTGACCGTATGGCTCATGACCGGTGAAATCGGTACCAAGACCCAGGCCGCCGTGAACGCCGCTTTCGAGAAGGAGTACCCGGGCTGGACGGTAAACGTGGAGATCCAGCAGTGGGGGGGCATCTCCACCAAGCTGACCGCCGCCCTGGCAAGCAGTACCCCGCCCGACGCCATGGAGATCGGCAACACCGACGTCGCCGAGTTCGCCGCTTCCGGTGGTCTCGAGAACCTGGCCGGTGTCCGTGGCCAGCTGCCCAACAACAAGAACTGGCTGGGCGGCCTGGTCGGGCCGGCCGAGTACAACGGCGGCCTGTACGGGGTGCCGCTGCTGGCAGGCGACCGCGTGGTGATCTACAACAAGACGATGTTCAGCCAGGCCGGCATCAAGTCCGCGCCCAAGACCATCGACCAGCTGCTGAACGACGGCACTGCCCTGAAGAACCGGTTCTCGCGCACCAAGAACTTCTCCCCGCTGTACTTCCCTGGTGAGTACTGGTACGCGGCGCTGCCGATCCTTTGGGCTTACGGCGGCAAGATCGCCGTCCACCAGGGCGGCAAGTGGGTGGGCGCCCTGTCCACCAAGGACAGCCTGGCCGGTCTGCAGGAGTTCCAGACCATCCAGAACAACCTGTCGGTGGCGGCCTCACGGACCCTCAACACCAACGCCCCCGACCAGGACTCGGTGTTCGCCAAGGGCCAGGCCGCCATGATAATCGGTGGCAGCTGGGAGCTCGGGGTCATAGAGAGCGACAACAAGAAGCTCACCGGGCACCTGGGCACTTTCGTCTTCCCTGGTGTCAAGGCCAACAAGCCGGCCCCTGTCTTCATCGGTGGCTCGGACATCGCCATCGCCGCCAGCAGTCCCAACAAGACGCAGGCCCTGGCCTGGGTCAAGCTGATGACCGGGGCCCAGTACCAGACCGACATGGTCCACAACGACGGCCTCATGCCCAACGCCACCAGCCTGCTGGGGGTGGGCAAGAACCTTCCCAACATGGCCGATTACTACAAGGCCGCCCTCAACAGCAACTTCACGCCGGCTACGCCGGGCTGGGCGACGGTGGAGAACGACAACGTGATGGAGACGCTGTTCTCGCAAGTGGCATCCGGTAAGCGCAACGTCGCCGACGTAGCCAAGTCCGTCGACAACCAGCTCAACAGCCTCCTCAACGCTCAGTAGCAATGGCAGCGCCGACAGTGCCAGAAGTGGCCAGTGGTAGGGCGAAGCGGGCCGTAGTGCCCGTCGAGCCCTACCGTCGGCGCTCCCCCAACTGGCGCCGCGCCCTGCGGCGCCAGTTGCTGCCCTTCCTCCTCGTCCTGCCGGCGCTGGTGCTGGTGGGTGGTGTCCTCGGCTACCCGATCGGCCAACTGGTAGCCACCTCGTTCCAGCAGCTCGGCCTCTTCCAGCTGATCGGCCACCACGTGCTCTGGAACGGGCTCGCCAACTACCGCCAGCTCTTCTCGGACGGCCAGTTCTACAGCTCGCTCGAGCAAACCGCCGTCTTCGTCCTGGCCACCGTCGGGCTGACAATGGCCATAGGCACCGGGGTCGCTCTGCTGATGGGCCGTGTCGGCAAGGTGCTGCGCACGGTGATCTCGCTCACGATGCTCCTCGTGTGGGCCATGCCCAGTTCAGCTGCGTCCATCGTTTGGACCTGGCTCTTCCAGGCGCAGTGGGGCGTCGTCAACTACGTGCTGGTATCGCTCGGTCTTCACAGCTTCGGCAGCCACGACTGGTTCGCCAGCCAGATCTCCGCCTACGGCATCGTCACCGCCATGATCGTGTGGCAAGCCATCCCGTTCATCGCCCTCAGCGTCTACGCCGCCCTGACCCTGGTGCCCAACGAGCTGTACGAGGCGGCGGCGGTCGACGGCGCCAATGCCAGGACCATCTTCCGCCAGGTCACCTTCCCCATAATCCGGCCCGTTTTCTTCCTTCTGACCGTCCTTTCCATCATCTGGGACGGCAACGTCTTCAACCAGGTGTGGTACCTGACCGGCGGGCGTGCCCAGGTGCTCAATGTGATGCCCCTCGGGGTATGGCAGTACATCGAGGCCTTCGCCACCCAGCAGTACGGGATGGGCGCTGCCATAGCCATCGTCACAGTCCTGATCCTGCTGGTGGTCACCGGCTACTACATCCGCACCATGGTGCGCACCGGGGAGGTATCGGCATGACCACGACGATGGCCGGGCCCCGCTCCAACCGTGGCCGCCGCTCGACGTGGCTGTGGCGGGTGGTGGCGGTTGCCTTCTGCGCCGTGATGGTTTTCCCCGTCTACTGGATGGTCAACTCGTCGTTCGAGCCGAACAGCCAGATCACCTCCCTCACCCCGAGCTTCTTCCCCGCCCATTTCACCTTCCACAACTTCGTGGACGCCGTCGACCGCCCCTGGTTCTGGGACGACGCCCGCAACAGCCTGGTCATCGTCGTCACCGCCGTAGTGCTCGTACTGGTCGTGGCTTTCCTGGCGGCGGCGGCCGTGGCCCGGTTCCGTCTGTGGGGGGCCAAGGCGTTCCTGGTCCTGGTCCTGGTCGTGCAGATGGTGCCGACGGCGGCGCTCGTGATCCCCCTGTTCCTCATCCTCAACCGGGCCAAACTGACCGACACGTACGCCGGGCTCGTGCTCACCTACGTCACGCTCACCCTGCCCTTTACCATCTGGATGCTGAGAGGTTTCGTGAAGGCGGTGCCCATCGACCTGGAGGAGGCGGCCATGGTCGACGGCGCCAGCCGCATGGGTGCCTTCCGGCGCATCCTCTTCCCGCTCGTGCTTCCAGGGGTCATAAGCACAGGCGTCTTCTCGTTCATCACGGCCTGGAACGACTTCCTCTACGTCAACGTGATCATGACCCAGAACTACCACCAGACACTGCCGGTATGGCTGTTCTCGTTCAGCACGAACACCGGTACCGACTATGGGGGCCTGATGGCCGGGTGCGTGCTGTTCTCCCTCCCTGTCGTAGTGTTCTTCCTCTTCGTACAACGTCGGATCGTCACCGGCCTCACTGCCGGTGCAGTGAAGGGCTGAGATATGCCGGCAACAAGCGCCCGCACGGAGACAGGCGACCACGAACTGGGCCGCACCATGGCCGCCGAGATGGGCCAACAACCGACCACGCTGGCCCGGCTGCTGGCCCGCAGCAGCGAGATCGCCGCCGAGGTCCGCCGCCTGGCCCCGAACCCTCTGGCAGGCACTGTCCTGGTGGCCAGGGGCTCGTCCGACCATGCCGCCACATGCGGGCGGTACTACCTTGAAATGGCCACACGCAGGCCGGTGGCCTCCACCTCGCCGAGCCTGTTCACGCTGTACAGGTCGGCCACTGATTTCTCCGGCTACCTGATGGTGGCGGTCAGCCAGTCCGGGCGCACACCGGAGATCGTCGAGGTTGTCTCCCAGGCAAGGCGCAACGGTGCCCGCACGATCGCCGTGACCAACGATGCCACCAGCCCGCTGGCGTCCGCCGCCGACTTCGTCATCGACCTACAGGCGGGCGAGGAACGGGCGGTGCCGGCCACCAAGACGGTAACGGCGCAGGTGACGGCATTCGCCGTCGTGGCTCAGGCCCTCGGCGACATAGGCCTCACCGACCGGGCGGCCGGCGAGCTCCCCGCCCAGGTGGCCGAGACCCTGGCCGACGCCGGCCCGCCGGCGCGCCTGGCCGAATGGCTGGCCCCCCATGACCGCCTGGTCACAGTGGCCCGCGGCCTTCTCTACGGTGCGGCGAGCGAGACCGCCCTCAAGGTCGAGGAGACCACTTCGCGTTTCACCGCCGCCTTCTCAGCCGCCGACCTACGCCACGGCCCGATCGCCATGGCCGCCGCCGGGCCGCCGGTCCTCGCCTTCGCGCACCCCGGGCCGGCCAGCGCCGACCTGCTCGAGCTGGTGTCCGAGCTGCGTTCACGAGGAGCCGACTGCCGCGTCGCCGGCCCCGTGCCGGGCTCGGACATGCCGTGGCCACAGTCCCCGGAGGTCGCCGCACCCGTGCTGGCGATAACCCGCGGCCAACAGCTCGCCCTGACATTGGCCCGGCTGCTCGGGCGCGACCCGGACGCCCCGCCAGGGCTTACGAAAGTGACGATCACATGAGCAGTTACGTGCTCAGGGCGGCCAGGTTGGCCGGGCTGAGCAGCGCGATCATCGACGACGGCTATGTCGTCGTGGCCGGTGGTCGGGTCACTGCTACCGGCCAGGGTCGGCCGCCAGCTCTCGGCCTGCCCATCGTCGACCTCGGTGAGGTAATGGTCGCGCCGGGTTACGTAGACGTCCACGTCCACGGCGGCGGTGGCTACGAGGTCAACTGCGCCACGAGGGACGAGGTTGAGGCGTCGGTCAGGCGGATGGCCGAGTTCCACGCCACCCACGGCACCACCGCCCTCGTGGCGACTACCGTGTCGGACAGCCCGGAGGCACTGCGCACGGCCGTCGAGGGTGTCGCCGCTGTGGCCCTGTCACCCGACGGTCCTGGTTCAGGCGCCCGGGTGCTGGGGTCGCATCTCGAAGGGCCGTGGATATCGCGGTCGCGTGCCGGGGCACAGTACCCGGGCGCGCTCAGGCCGCCATCAGTCGAGGAGCTCACCGCTCTGGTGGCACTGAGCCGTGGCACTGTCCGCATAGTGACGCTGGCGCCCGAGCTGGAAGGGGCCATCGAGCTGATCCGGGCGGCCACGGCGGCCGGCGTCGTGGCCTCGATCGGCCATACGGACGCCGACAGCGACGAGGCGGAGGCGGCGTTCCGAGCCGGCGCCAGCCACGCCACCCACCTCTTCAACGCCATGGCCCCCATCCACCACCGCCGGCCCGGCCCGGTGGCTGCGGCGCTCGGCCACAGCCGGGTGTACCTCGAGATCATCGCCGACGGCATCCACATCCACCCAGCCCTCATCTCGCTCGTGGCCACCGTGGCGCCCGACCGCCTGGTGCTCGTTACCGACGCCATCGGAGCAACGGGCACGTCGCCGGGCCTGCACCGGCTCGGGCCCCTGGAGGTGCTGGTGCAGGACGGCAGAGCCGTGCTGGCGGAGCACCACGAGACCGTCGCCGGCAGCGTCCTGACCATGGACAGAGCGGTTGCGCTGGCCGTGCACGTGGCCGGCGTGCCGCTGGAAGTTGCCCTTCGGGCTGCCAGCCTGCACCCGGCAACAGAGCTAGGCGAGACTGCCAAGGGCCACCTGGGCGAGGGGGCTGACGCTGACATGGTCCTTCTCGACGACGAACTGACGGTCGTGGGCACGCTCGTCGGTGGTCGGGTGGCGCACGACCCGGCTGGCCTGCTGCATACGGTGACCGCCTTGTCGGGGCCCCGGTCCGTCCCCGCTGCCGGTACCGTGTTGACCCCCTCTGCGCTGACCCCCTCTGCCGGCTCGGTAGCAGGCAATGGTGGCGACAGCGCCCCCGGAGAGCCCGGCGACAGGCCTCTGGCGCCGCTGTAGCGGGCCAACCGGGTTGGGCGTCCTGCCCTACCGCGAGCTGACAGGAGGTACCACCGATGACGCCCCAAGGATCCACGACGCTCGAAGGCATGCCGGCCACGACGGTGGTGCCCAGGCCCCGGGAGGTCGTGGCTCGCCCAGGTGCCGCAACGCTCAGCCCCACCATGGTGCTGAGCAGCGACGGTCCCTGCGCCCGAGTGGCTCGCCTGCTGGCCGGCGAGCTCGAAAGGGGGACCGGATGGGCCGTCGACGCCTGTGTCGAAGACGGGCCTGACGGCGCAGCCGGCTCACATCTGGGCGGCGTGCACATAGCACTGAGCCCAGGCCTCGGGCCGGAGGAGTACCGCCTGGTGGTGCACGCCGGCGGCGTGAGGGTGGGCGGCGGGTCTCCGGCCGGCGCCTTCTACGGCACCAGGACACTGCTGCAACTGCTGCCTCCCGATCTCCTGCGAGAGGCGCCTGCCGGGCCCGTCGACGGCGTGAGGCTCGCGGGCGTCGAGATCACCGACGGGCCCCGCTTTGCCTGGCGGGGCATCGGCCTGGACGTCGCCAGGCACTTCATGCCCAAGAGCTTCCTGCTCCGATTGGTCGACCTGGCGGCCTTCCACAAGCTCAACGTGCTGCACCTGCACCTCACCGACGACCAGGGTTGGCGCTTCCAG
>JAKACE010000114.1 GCA_021821705.1 Actinomycetes bacterium
CCTGGGACAGCACTGCCGAGAGCTCCTGGTCCGGCAGTTCGATGCTGACCAGGACATCGCGGCGATGGCCGCAGTCCAGCACCCTCACCCTCCGGACGGCGGGCCCGCCGGCCTCTCCTGCGGTGCTGTCGGCCGGCAGGGGGGCCCCGCCTGTGAAGCAGTTGTCACCCGGGGCTGTGCGGGGGGCATCGAGCACCTGCATGCAGGCCGCCTCCACGACTTGGGCACCGTCCGGCTGGACGACCTCGGTGCCGGCCGGCTCGACGACCGCCGCCGCCCCCGAGAGCAGCCGGGCGGTGAGCTCGATCGGGCGCTGAGTCGCCGACAGGCCGATCCGTTGGGGCCGTGGCCCCTCTTGCAGGTGCTCCAGGCGCTCCAGGCTGAGGGCCAGGTGCGAGCCTCTCTTGTCCCGGGCGAGGGCGTGGATCTCGTCGACTACGACGGTGCGGGCCCTGGCGAGCGTCCGGCGGCTCCGGGCGGCGGTCAGGTAGAGGTAGAGGCTCTCCGGCGTGGTGACGAGTATGGTCGGCGGGCCTTTGACCATCGCAGCCCGGGCCGCAGGCGGGGTGTCACCGGTGCGTACGGCGACAGTCACGGGCGCGGGCTCCAGGCCCATCCCGGCCGCCACCTTTGCGATCTCGGCGAGCGGCCGCTCGAGGTTTTGGTGGACGTCCACGGCGAGCGCCTTGAGCGGGGAGACGTAGACGACGCGCGTTTGCCCGGCGAGGGGCTCGCCCCTGGCATGGGCCATGTAGCAGTCGTTGATCGCCATCATGAACCCGGCCAACGTCTTGCCTGAGCCTGTAGGCGCTGCCAGGAGGACGTCCGAGCCGGACTGGACCAGCGGCCAGCCCAGCGCCTGCGGCTCGGTGGGGCCCTCGGGGAACCGCTCGGCGAACCATGTTGCGACGGCCGGGTGCAGGTCCAGGGATGCAGGTAGGACCCTGGCCGCTGAGGGGACGGGCACGGCATCCATCTAACAACGGGTGTGGGACGACCGCGTCGGCAACGCCGACGGGCCGGGCCCCGCCCGGCCGATGGCAGCACGGGCCTGGGCGACGGGGAGCACCCCGCACAGCTAGGATGGTGCCCGAGCGAGCCGGCTGGGTGGTCGCGGCCAGGGGCTTTTCCCGGGAGGGAAGGCCGGCTGGTCGAGGAAGGTCGGGGCTCCGCAGGGCAGGGTGCTGGCTAACGGCCAGTCGGGGCGACCCGAAGGAAAGTGCCACAGAAAACAGACCGCCGATGGGCAGCACCGCTGCCACAGGTGAGGGTGAAACGGTGCGGTAAGAGCGCACCAGCGCCCGGGGTGACCCGGACGGCTCGGCAAACCCCATCCGGAGCAAGGTCAGAACGGGGGCGGCCGGCCCGGCCGATGCCCCCAGGTGGGCCGCTTAGATGGATGACCACCCATCCGGTACCCGGCAACGGGCCGGTGGACAGAACCCCGCCTACAGGCCGGCTCGCTCTCCGTGCCTGCTCTTCAGTGCCTATGTGGCATTGACCTGCAGTTCCATGCCCGTTCGAGCTCTTGTTCCACAAGCATGAGCGGCTGCCGTCCCTGCTCCCGAGCGGGCCACCCGGTAGCCTGCCGTGGTGAAACGACGCGTACGAGGCGATAGCGCGGGGCCTCGGCGGCGCCGGATAGTGCACAGGACGGCACAGCTCCCGGCAGCCAGCCGGATCCTGTACCGGATCGAGCACTACACCTCCCTCCCTGGCGTCGCGGTGGCGATCACTGCCGCCGTGGTCTGCGTCGTCGCCGCCGTTGCCATCCTCGGGTTCCCCAGCCACTGGGTGGCCGCCTTCGAAGTGTCGGCGTCAGGCGTCACCCTGGTGATGGTTTTCGCCATCCAGCACACCCAGGGCAGGGAGCAGGCGGCAACCCAACGGAAGTTGGACGAGCTGATCCGGGCACTGCCTGGTGCCGATGAGTCGCTGATGATGTTGGAGGAGGCGTCGCGGGAGGTAATGCGTGACGTCGAGGAGGAGCAGCGAAACGTCCGCCAGGAGTCGCCCGGCACGGACGGGGAGCGAGCGAGACGCGCTGACGGGCCTGGCGATCAGGACGGCACGAAGGTTGGCTGCATCACTAACGCCCTGCGCTCCCCCGAGCGATAGTCAAGGCCGTTCCGGGATGTCGGGCGAAGCTGGGGGGCCGCGCCCGAGGCCCGGCGACAAGCCCTACCGGCTGGCTCGGCCCGGACCTCGCCGAGCCGTCGTGGGCACGCCGTTGCTGTAGCTTGACGACGTGGCCGTGGTGAAGTTCATGCTGGCAGACGAGCCCTTCCTGCCGGCGGTGTGCGCCAAGACGGGACGCCCGGCCGAGGATTTCGTGCCGGTGCACGCATACAGGCGCCCGCCGCTCCCGGCTCCGGCCAGGTGGCTTTGGGCGGCCGGCGCCTGGCCTGGCAGCCGCCGGCCGGAGGCCAGGCTGACCGTGCGCCTGCCTTTCAGCCCGGCTGTCGGTGAGAGCTACCGGCGCTGGCGATGGGGCGTGGTGGCGCTGGCCGCAACCGCTGCCGCTCTCGTCGCTCTAGGGGCCACCGTCGTCGCCGTGCTGGTGCCCGTCGGCTCCGGCGTGGCCTGCCTGGCCGCATTGGCGTGGTGGGGCAACCTCCTATGGCACACCTGCGCCGTGTCGTGCGGCGCCGGCGGGCGCGAGGTGGAGGTCTCGCGCTGCCACCCCGCTTTCAGGGACGCCGTCGAGGGGGCATTGGGTAGTAGTACGCCGAGCGCTCTGAGGAGGCGTTGAAAGACATGGACGAACTTCTGGGTGAGGGAGGGCCGGGGCTGTGGTGGGCGCACATGGGCCCGAGCGAGTTCGACGAGCTGAGGTACGAGTTGCGTTCCTTGCACCCGCAGGCGTGTGTCGCCATGCTCCGTGGTTGGAAGTGCCAGGAGCCCGCCGGCTTCTTCAGCGAGCTGGGCGCCGCCCTGCAGTTCCCCTACTACTTCGAGGAGACCTGGGAGGCGACGGCGCGGATGCTCGGCGACCTCAGCTGGTCCCAGGCGCCACACCACCTGCTCATGGTCAACAGCGCCGAGCACCTCCTGGCCGAGGCGTCCTTCGCCGAGGTGCGCAGCTTGGTGGAGGTCCTGACCACGGCATGTGCGCAGGGCCGGGTCAAAGCTGTGTGCGCGTACTGGGCACCCGGGGGTGGCGACGGCCTCGACAGGCTCGTCGCCGCCGGGGCACGTCTGGCGCCGCTGCCCGCCGCCAAGGGCCTCGCCTCGCACGTTCCCGCCGAGTAGTGGAGCGGGCCGCTCCAGGGGTCTCGGCCCCTGCGCCCACTGTCGGCGGCACGCACGCGCCACCGGCCCGCAAGTTCTCCGCCCCCGTCGCCCTGGCCCTGATCGGTTCGGCCTGCACGTCCTCGTCGGCCATCGTTGTGCGCCTGGCGGGGCAGGCGGCGGGGACCACGGGTTTCTACCGCTGCGCGCTGGCCGTGCCCGGGCTCGCCCTGTTGGCCGGCATCGAAAGTCGCCGCCTCGGTGGCAGGGCCAGCCGTGACCGCCTGGCCGCGGCCGGGGCGGGCGTCTTTCTCGGCGTCGACCTGGTGCTCTGGGCCCACTCCATCTACGACGTGGGTGCAGGCGTGGCCACGGTGCTCGGCAACCTGCAGGTCATCTTCGTTGCCGCGATCGCGTGGGTGGTCATGCGGGAGAGGCCGCAGCGTGACCTGCTCATCGCCCTGCCGGTGGTGGCAGCCGGGGTCGTGCTGGTGGGCGGCCTGGCCGGCGGCGCAGCGGCTGGTGACAGGCCGCTGGCCGGGGTTTCGTTCGGTGTCGCTACATCCCTCAGTTACGCCCTTTTCATAATCCTGCTCCGGCGTACCGCCGGCAATGGCCGGCACGTGGCCGGAGTGCTGCTCGATGCCACCGTGGGCGCCGCCCTGGCGGCGCTGGTCCTCGGGGCGGTCCTGGGGGAGATGAAGTTTTCCCCACCGCTGGGCGCCCTGGGGTGGCTGGCCGTGCTGGCACTGACCAGCCAGACCATTGGGTGGCTGCTCATCACGTCTGCGCTGCCTCGCCTGCCGGCAGTCGTGTCGGCCCTGCTACTGCTCTTCCAGCCTGCCTGCTCGCTTGTGCTGGCGGCTGTGGTGCTGAGCGAGGTGCCGGGTGCCTTGCAGGTGCTCGGGGCGGTCATGGTCTGCTGCGGCGTCCTGTTGGGAGCCCGCACCGGCCGCCCGGCGAGAGCGCCGGCGGTGTGGCTGGACCAGAGCCACAGCCTGCTGGGGCCCGGGGCCGTCGTGGCGGAGCGGTAACGGGCTGGATCTCAGCGGGCGGCCGAGCGCGCCAACCCTGTCCTTGCTTCAGTGCTGCTTGCGCTCTTCCTGAACGCCTCTCAGTCGTCCGGCCGACATCTCCCGCCCCGAGCCGCCCGAGCCCGCCCGAGCCGCTCAAGCCCCGGCCAGGCCGTCGAGGCGCGCTAGCTCCTCGGCTGAAAGCTCGAAGTCGTCCAGGTCGAAATTCTGCTCGACACGCTCGCGGTGCGAGGACTTGGGTATCACGACGAAGCCCTTGTCAACGTGCCAGCGCAACACCACCTGGGCGGGTGTCTTGCGGTGGGCACGAGCAAGTTCGGTGATCACCGGGTCGTCGAGGTTGCTGCGACGGAGGGGGCTGTAACCCTCCAGCACGACCTGGCGCTCCGCCAGGGCGGCGGCCAGGTCGGGGTCGTAGAGGTTGGGGCTCCAGCGGATCTGGTTGACGGCGGGCATCTCGCCGGTGGCGGCGACGAGCTCGTCGATCTGGTCGATGCTGTAGTTGCTGACGCCTATGCAGCGGGCTTTGCCGGCGTCCCGAGCAGCGACGAACCGCTCCCAGGTGCCAGGAGCGGCCTGCCCGTTTGGCGGCCAGTGCACCAGCCACAGGTCCACGTACTCCAGGCCGAGGAGCTCGAGGCTGCGGTCGATGGTCTCGGTCTCGCGGCCCGCGTTCTCCGGCGGGCACTTGGTGGTGACGAACACCTCCGAACGTGGGAGGCCGCTCTGGCGAAGGGCAGCGCCGACCTGCGCCTCGTTGCCGTACCCGGTGGCGGTATCGACATGGCGGTAGCCCACCTGCAAAGCGTCGAGGGTGGAGCGGTAGGCGTCTTCGCCCTCGAGCTGCCAGGTGCCGAAACCAACGATGGGGACCGAGCCCCCGCCACGCATCGGAAGTGCCCTTGTGCCCAGGTTGTCGCCCATCCCTCGTCCTGCCTCCTTCGGTTTGGCCGGGCTCGTGGCGCTCGGGCTCGGGCGCACCGGCCGGCTGCCACGGCCAGGAGCCGGTGGTCGGGCCAAGTTACCCGGAAGGGCGGCCCAGTGGACGCCAAAGAACCGGCCCGGTGCTCTTGGCAGCATCGGGCCGGTTCAGTGGGTGACGGCGTCGCCTAGACGGCGCTCACCGCCACCACGCCATTGGTACGGACGTGGAGGCCGGGCAGGGAACCCAGCCCGGCAGCGTCGCCAAAGTCGGCGACGGCACCGTTACTGGCAATGGCCCAGAAGCCGCCGCCTTCGGGCGTGGCCAGGATGCCCACGTAGTGGGTGTGGGGGGCAGGCGCCTTGGGCGACCCGAGCGCCTTGGCGTCCCCGAAGGAGTAGACGTGGCCTGTGGACGACAACAGCCAGTAGCCCTTGCCGTCGGCGGTGCGGGCGATGGCCGCGACATGGCTCGACGGCGGGGCCGAGCCGTACGCCTTGGCGTCGCCGAAGGCGTAGACCTTGCCGTTGGAGCCGACGACCCAGTAGCCGGCGTTGTCGGGCGTCCCGGCGATGGCCACGATGTCGTGGACATGGTCGCCGAGCCCCGGGACCGAGCCCAGGCTGCGGGCGTCGCCGAAGGAGAAGACTCCTCCGTCGGCGCCCACCATCCAGTAACCGCGGCCGTCGGCGGTGGGAACGATGCCGACCACGTCGCGGACATGGACGTGCAGTGAGGGCAGGGAACCGTGGTACGTGGCGTTGCCGAAATCGAACACGCCCCCGTCGGCGCCCACCATCCAGTAACCGCCGCCGTCGGCGGTCGGGGCTATGCCGACCACGTCCGACACCTTGACCCCGAGGGCGGGAAGGGAACCCTGGAAGTGGGCACCGCCGAAGGAGAAGATGCCGCCGTCACGGCCCACCATCCAGTACCCCGCTTCGGCGAGGGCCGGGCTCGGGGGCGGCCCCGGCGTGGTGGGCGTCGTGCTGGGGGGCGTGGGGGGCGTGGTCGTGGGTGTCGTCGTGGGCGGCACGACGCCGACGCCACCTCCGCCGCCACCGCCACCGCCACCACCGCTGGTGCCGGTGGCCGGGGT